>JAGVTF010000014.1 GCA_019136955.1 Verrucomicrobiota bacterium | reverse complement strand
AAGGGTTTCTTTTTCCGCATCACTCACAAGCTGCGGTTTAATCTGCCGAGCCACGCTGGCCATAATCTCTTCTAAACTTTTTGTAGTATTCATTTTTACCTTTGGTTAAAATTTAAATTCTTTTGTTGGCGTGTCGTCAAAGAGGTGCCCTCTCGATTTTATCGCCTGCGGTTTTGCTCGCTGAGTTTTCTCTGCATTCCTGTGTCTTTCAAGGTTAGTCCAGTTCGAGTGATACACCTTTGCCCATTGCCCAAAGTTGCGTATGGGGTTATTCCCATCCCGATATCCGCAAGCAAGCAGCTTCGGGTATGCAAAGTCCGTGGTGAAGCTTGCGGGGACTCCTGCCATCTCAGCCATCGTGATTGCCTCCTCAAGGCTTTTGGGCATTCCTGAGGGTGGCTCGATATGGCAATCCGGCAACTCTTCCCCCTGTTTTTTTGCCTCTCTCGCGCGCACGCGCGGTAGAAGAAGATCTATATTATGTGATTGTGATTGTGATTGTGATTGGGGACACGTCTGGGATGCGTTTGGGATTCCCTCTGGCATCCCAATGGCATCCCATTGGGATGGTTTTTTTGTTTTCTTTTTGCTTTTATCACCCCATCTTGCTTCATTTCCGGCTTTTGAGGCTCTTTTTTTACCAGCAATAAACTCAGTGTAGTCTTTTGCTTCTTCTATCAAATGCGGTATGATATAAATGTCATTTTCAACCTCAAGGAAACCATGCCTCAAAAGTTCCTCTATTCC
This sequence comes from Verrucomicrobiota bacterium, assembly GCA_019136955.1. Taxonomy (GTDB): domain Bacteria; phylum Verrucomicrobiota; class Verrucomicrobiia; order Limisphaerales; family UBA1412; genus UBA1412. The sequence continues at coordinate 1,855 of JAGVTF010000014.1, read as the reverse complement.
TCTCTCACACTCTTCCCTTTGGCATCCCACAAGCCTCCCAATGGCATCGATATCCAGTTTGTTTTTATTCTTATCAATCACTACATAACCCCCTGTTTGGGACGCAAAAATGAGCAATTTAAAATAAATCCCAGCACTCGACACACTTAAAATATGGAATGATACCCTGTTTGAATAGCTACTGGAATACGTCCTGAAATATGGCATGTTAATCATTGCTTCCATCCTTTCACGAAAAACTTTTTCTTATTCTTTTCAATAGCACGGGTATAGTTTTCTCCTTTGAAATGCCTTATTAAATGAGGAAAAAAATAGCTGCCATCCTCAGCTCTTTCTATCAGTCCATGCTCTAAAAGCTCATCAAAAGCATTATCAAATTCTTCCTGAGGCTGAAAAGCAAAGCAGATTAGCTTTTCTCTTTTTATAGCCTCACCATCTCCAGCTGTTCTAAAATAGCCTCCTGTTTGAAAACCAAACATCAGTAATTTAAAAAACACACCCATCGAGTGATAGCTGAGAGAGATAAAGCCAGTATCGGATAAATAATCTATAACATCAATCTCAAGATACGGACTTCTTTTTTCAGCATATGCTTGGGTTTTGCTATTCATTATTAGCCTCCACCTGTTTTTCGCTCATTCCCAAAAATTCATAAAGGTCTTTTCTGAGAATACGGCGCGGGGCACCATTGCCACCCTGTATCTTGAGTCTGCCAGTCCTGCCAGCCTTGCGGAGCGTTATCTCTGCAAGCCCCGATATTTCAGAAGCCTCCTTAATCGTGAGAATTTCTGATTCCTTTGCAATTGAGTCCGCCTCTGAAATTTCTGCTTTTATGGCCGCTTGAAGTATCTTAAGTGCAGCCTCTTTTATGGTTTTAATGTCCATTATTTTTTCCTTTCTGTCACGTGCCACAAGGCACTTCGCTGGATAATATATATTAGTATTGCTTGAGTGTCAATACATATATTTATTTTTTCTTTTTGGCTCCATGCTTGCCCTTCTGCTTGGGTTTTGCTTGCTTATCCACATTCCCAGTTAAAAACGGGAGACATAAAGGCTCCCTGTCCAGAGCGTCATCCCCATAAAGTAGTCGCGGGCTTTCAGTATCAAAAGCAAGAAGCTCCTGCTCGAGAAGCTCGTTTGTCGGTTCAAGGTCTCCAAACATTTTTTGGAGTTCACTGTTTCCAATGTTTGGCAGTCTGCCATCATGTGGCAAGCTAAGCATTAAAAGCCTCGTGTAGGCCCCTTTCATTCATCTTTTACCTCCCCATGATTCATCCATTCAAGCAGGTCTTCTCTCTTTATATAGATTCTTTTTCCGGTCGGTTGAATGGTTTTCAGCCTGCCGCCACTAATAGCACGTCGAATTGAAAACCACGAAAAGCCAGACACCTCCGCAGCTTCCTTTATGTTGTAGAGGGTTGGCATATTATCAGTTTTAGTATCATTCATTCTCTTTATTCCTTTCTGTTTTTAGGTTTTAGCGGCAACACTCATAATTTAACACAATCTAGCTAAGATTACAACACTTTTTTAAATAATTCTCCATTTCACTCCACGGTAACAAGTTGCAAGGAGATGCAAGTTACAAGCAAGTTTCAGCAAGTTGAGTTTGCATAAGTCATTCTGGCTCAGTCGTTTGTTTGCTTGTCATAGTTGCAAGTTACATGTTGCTTATTCTGCAAGTTATTCTGCATTTATTCTGCGTTCCATCATTGCAGAAAAGGCTAACCTCCTGCGCTTCAACATTTTACACGCCTGCGCTTTCTGCTGGTTTTCTGCTTCTGCATCGCCGGAAGTAAAAGCTGGTTGGTCTGATGCCTGCGCCAGTGCGTCAAAGCAATCGCAGCGGCGT
>JAGVTF010000208.1 GCA_019136955.1 Verrucomicrobiota bacterium | reverse complement strand
TGAGAAAAAAGGTTCTATTGAAGGGTTGTTGGAGCTAATGGAAAGTGAGCTGAAGGAGCTTGACTCCGTTTCTTAACCAGCTGTTTGTCCTGCTAGATTGTTTTTGTAAATGTCTCAGCTTCACATATGGACGTCTGATCGGGGGATTCTCGATTTGGGCTATCTTAAGTACTCCTGCAACTGGGGTACCCATATAGCGTTGCTTTACGATGACGACTCTGATCTTTTGGCGTTTTTGCTTGGAATGCTGCATGCGGGGGTAGTTGCCAAAAACCGTCTTTGCTGTGCGCTCCCACCTTCTGTGCGCTCCCACCTTTTGGATGCGTACGCAGAAAAGTTTTCAGATGAATTCGTTTATTTAAAGGATTCAAATTCATTTCAATTTTTGGAGGAAGAACAGATTCCTGCCTTTTTTAGCTCCAATGATTTTGCCGCTATGAGTGATCTCATGGACTCTCTATATTATGGAAGCCAGATAGAGACTCCAACAGGAATACGTTTTGTTTTAGATATCCAGCAGGTTGTTAAAGAGACTCCGACTCCACGCGATTTGGCTGAAATCATTTTTCAGATTAATCTGATTGTTTGCTCTAAAGACTGGTTGCAGATATCTCTTTATGACCTGAGGCAGATTCCGGCAGCTTACTTAATGAGTGCGCTTGAGCAACACCGCTTTGTTTTTCGCCGAGACAAACTCATACAAAATAGTCTCTATTGCTTATAGGCAAAAGTCCTAAATACTCATTGAAATGAAAACGAATCTTTTAGATGCAGGTGACGGTGTTTTGACCCAGCTTCAGTTGCTGGAATGGCTGAGTGAACAAACAAAAGAGTGGGGGATTGCAAATCAGAAAATTTTATTAATTGTTCCTGACCAGACCCGCACAGCCCCTTTAGGGGTGCTGTTTAAAGCATTTTGCGAACTTTGGCTAGACTCAGCAGCCCAGATGGATGTTCTAATTGCGCTAGGGACCCATCCACCCATGACAGAGGAGGCCATTGAGCAGCGACTTGAGATAAGCCGAAAAGAGCGCCTTACTTCTTATGGGAAGGTGCGTTTTTTTAACCATGTTTGGGATGACCCAACCCAGCTGCGGACAGTGGGCCATTTGACGGGTGATGTGGTTTCAGAAATCACCGACGGGCTCTTTTCATTGGATGTCGCAGTAAGTATTAGCAGCAGGATATTCGATTACGACCAGATAGTGATCATGGGACCTGTTTATCCTCATGAGGTTGTCGGATTTTCAGCTGGTAATAAGTATTTGTTTCCTGGGATATCAGGAGCGGAAATCACCAACTTCTTTCACTGGCTGGGGGCTATTGTCACTACTCCGGAAATTATCGGTAAAGCGTATACTCCAGTTCGAGCAGTTGTGGATCGCGCAGCCTCTTTTGTTCAAATGCCAAAACGCTGCTTTTGTATGGTGACAAACCATGAAGGGGATTTAGCCGCTGTATCAGCCGGTACGCCTGAGGAAGCGTGGGAAGCGGCATGGCCGTTAGCTGAAAAATTCCATGTCAGCTTTAAGCCGAAACCTTTCCATACAATCCTTTCCTGCGCCCCGGAAATGTACGATGAACTTTGGGTTGCAGGCAAGTGTATGTATAAGCTGGAGCCAATACTGGCTGATGGTGGAGAACTCATTATCTATGCGCCACATTTATCTAAAATTTCTGACACCCACGGGGAGTTGATTCGCAGTACAGGCTACCATTGTCGCGATTTTTTTCTAAAACAGTGGGAGAAGTATAAGCAGATTCCCTGGGGGGTTCTGGCTCATTGCACACATGTTTATGGTGGTGGGACCTATGATTTGGAATCTGGTTTGGAGACCCCAAGGGCTCGAGTTACCCTGGCCAGCCAGATACCTGAGGCAGTTTGCAAAGAACTGAATCTTGGTTACAGAGATCCAGCTTCGTTGTCAGTCCAGGAGTATGCAGGGCGAGAGGATGAAGGAGTTCTGCTCGTTCCACGTGCCGGAGAAATGCTTTTCCGAATTGGTTAGTTTTGAGCTCTGGCTACTGCATCTTTTGATTTTAATATCACAGGGATAGTTTTGCTTTTTCTTGCCGCTAATAAAAAAAAGTTGCGAGATGCGAAAATACAATTATGCTTGGCTAAGCGCGTATGAGTGTAGGAAAACGCATAGAATCTTTCCGACAAAGAAAAGATTT
>JAGVTF010000120.1 GCA_019136955.1 Verrucomicrobiota bacterium | reverse complement strand
CTGGCGATTAAAAAACCTGTGCCCCAACTTCACGCCACAAGGGCAGTTCACCGTCCATTGTCCAAAGGTCTGGACAAGAGCAGGTTCCTTTCCGCATTTCAGGCATGGATAAAGGTCTGTCATACTGTGATTCTTTTTCTTTTTAATATAGTGATTGCAGGGTCGTGAATAGGTCTGGATGGAATCAATTCTTTTATTTCTGCTAAAATCTCTACTGCGTGGTAAATGATGTCATTTACAGAATCAGCTATTCTCTCCAAGCTTTCAGGATTTTTTAGCATCTTATCACTCCCCTTGATGTCGCCAGGCAACCCTGCACATATTTTAATGTTTTCAAGGGTGGCCCAGATATACTCTTGTCTGGTTATATTTTTAACTTTACTCATGGTCAACTATTCGGAGTTTCCTAAGAGTTCAATTCCTTTTCTTCGCCGATTGTCTTCAACTCAGCTAAAATCGTCAATGCAAAGGAGCCAACGGCTATTGCTAAGTTTTCAAGAGCATTTACATTTTCCGGGCTTTCGAGTTCCTTATCGGCTTCTTCAATCACTTTTACCAAAAACACATTGGATTTTATCTGCTCTAGCAAACTCCAAACCTTTTCTTGTCGCGTTTGGTTTTTAAATTCAAAATTCATTTTTATTCCTTTCTGGGGCAAGGGGTTAGCCCTACCCCTTTTTAGTTTAATTCAGGGCTTTCGTATCCTCTTTGACAAGAGTCCGCTTTGGAGGCTTGGGGCACCTGAGCCCGCCAAATACACTCGCGAAAGCGAATTCTGCTTCTTTGAGCGTTTTGTACTCCCCCCCATTCACTTGCGCCTTCGCCCATGCTTTTTTTAGCTGGCTCTCCGAAAGTTTGCAGCAGCCTAAAAACCGGGCCTCATCCAAGCCGTCCGCAAGCTCGAACGCTTTCGGGATGTCTGTGATCTCGAAACCGCCCGAAGTTTCTTTGATGCGGTATCCCGCGCAAACGCCGGAATCTTCACATCGTCTTTTGATCTCAGCCTCGGCCACGCCTTCCAATTTTGCGACAAGCTTTGCTTTCTCAAAAAATTCTACAAGTTTCTCATCCGGCAGGATAGAGATTACCCCTTCGAGCGTGGAGGCTGTTTCGGCGATAACCTCTAATTTTTTCTTTACCGCAGGGCAAGCCGCCTGCTGAAATGCCTTGCAATAGCGGCATTGGTCTTCACCGGGTACTGGCGGCGTATCAGGCGCAAGGCACAAGTTATGCACCCTCATGATATGCTCAGCCAAAGCATCTGCATCCGTAAAAACGTGGCTGGAGGCTCTGTTCAATGTCGGGTTGTAAAAATGCACTTCGCAACGGTCAAGCTTGTAGGTTTGGAAGGCCGCCAACGCATAAGCCGCCCCCTGAATGTTATCGGGAGCGGGGTCAATCTCTGAGTAGCCTGTTTTCCAGTCGATTATCAGACCACACAGTTTTCCATTTATCAGAAACGCTCCAACGTAATCGCAGGTGCCAAAGTAGAGTTCGGTCTCGGGCTGCCCTGCCACCACGCAATAGCTAAGCCGTTGTTCTGGGGCATCGATGACTGAGCCTTCGATTGCCGTTTCTCGCCGCCAGTATTGAAAGCATTTGAGTGCAAGCTCTTCTTCTTCGGTCTCGGGCTCAGGTGCTTTCTTAGCCTCAATCCACTTTGCCACCAAAGCATGGATACGGGTGCCACGCTCGGCGTCAGGGCCAGCGGGGAGGGCGGGGAGCCCGTCCTCAAGCCTTAAGCTCGCTGGGCAAAGCTCCCTCCTTCGCATCGTGCTGGGGCCAAAAGGATGGTGTTTTGGGTTAGTCTTCATAAGTCATTCCCGTGATTTTATTAAGGTTTTCTCGCGCATCACCCACAATATCTTGCATTTCAGTGATTTTTTTAGAAAATTCATCTTCAGTTTTTTCTAACATCTCCACCTCCAAAAAGAGAGCGTTCTTTTTCAGGCTCAGGCTCCACTTCAGCGGCTTCAGGATAGTCCATTGGTATATCATCCTCCTCCGGCTGCTCCTCAAAACGGCTGGAGGGCACGTCGATTATATCTTGTTTCTCATCCGCTGCGGCGGCCCTTGTAAAGTCTTCGGCGATTGATTTGGGCAAAAACTTCGCAAGCCTTCTAATGGCGGTTTTTTTCGCCATCGCCTCAAAGTGCTGAGTCCATGCCGGAGAGTTCGGGGCTTTCCCACCCCTGCGCACCTTCTCCACCTCATCCGCACGGAGAACCTCGGTAAAGCTGCCAAAGCCTTCCACTTCAGCCGTTGCGTACACGGCAATCATCTTGCCGCTCGGCTCTTTGTATGAGAAAGGATGGTGGACTGAATAGCGCCCATTCTCCCTCGTGATTCTAACGTTGTCAGCTTCGCTCTCATAAACGCAATGCGCTGAAATAGCCTTTACCTTTCCAGAACGGTATGCCAGCTCGACAAGGCCCAGGTATCCAATTTGAAAAGAAGCCTCAAGAGCTCCAGTATCTTTGTTTTTATATGGCACCAGCCACGCCAAGCCACGCATATCTATATCCAGTCCAAGGCTAGCTGAGATTCCAGCCGCCTTAATAATGGACTGCACCGTGCATCGCTGGAGTTGCGGCGAGTTTGAGATTGTGGTGTAGAGTATTTTAGCAAAACGCTCTGCCACCTTGCCAGCCTCGGCCTGCGACACGGCAGGCAAAGCGTCACGGAAAAAGTTTACCGTGCCGGAACTAAGAATCTCTTTTCTGATTATAGCGATTTGGCTCATGCTTTATTCCCTTCCTTTTGATTTACTTTCCTTTCTTTCCGTTCTTTTTTACTTTTGGTTTAGCCGCTTTTTTAGCGGTGGGTTGCTCGCTTTGGAGCTGCTTCAAGTCAAGTTTTTGTTTTTCTATCTCAGCTTGCAAGGCTTCAATAGTCTTGTATTGCGCAGCGTTGGCAGTAGCCAGCCGCTTCACCTCTTCGGCAAAGCTTTGACTGGCCTCGTTTTGTCTCAAGCTTTCCGCTCGAGCCGTTTCCAGAGCTTTTTCAAGCTCCTTAATCCGGGCGTTGTAGCCCAGCATCTTTCCCAGTATCTTTTTCATTTTTCTTTCCTTTTAACAACGCCTTAATCTCATCGATTTTAGCGTAGATTTTTTTAAAGTCCTTTCGGACTTCTTCGGGGGTTCTACTTCCACTCATAAGCTCTTTCTCGTCGCCATTATCCAAAAGCCGACAAAGACCACAGAGACAATGGCGGGGAATAATTGTAATATACTCATAGTTTAAAAAAGAGGGAGGGACTGATGTTGAGGTTCGTGCAGGTTGGATACTTGCAATGATGCCTTGCCCCTGCGATTGCATTGAGCCCAATGGGGCGGTCTGGGTTGCCCCTCCCAAAGTTGTTAAATCCGTTGTCGGCATCATCTCTCGTTTGAGCGGTCTGGGAGCCTGTTAGTTTGGGAGATTATCAGTCTCCCAGCCGCTCTTTTATAGTTATGAGTTTTTCATTATCGAAAACACTAGACGCACTCACGTTTAGTGAAAAATTATCATAATCAAAAACGCCAGCATGGCAAAAAAGCTAATAGCCAGTAAAAGCGTCAGAACATCCATAATATCATTCTGCCTGTCTCTTCCGCGTTGTTTTGGGGTCTTATACATAGCACATCTTTCACTCGCTCTCAAGGCTCACCCTTGAGCTGCTAAAAATATAGCTCACTTTGCTCTGGTTTGCAACAGTTTTTTCAACTTTTTTCATGTTTTCAGAGTAAGCCATTGAAACATAGGGAGATATGAGACGAAAAAAAATGAAGAAAAAAAGGGCAGCGGAAAAAATACATGAAAAAAGCCGCTGCCCAGAATAACATGAAAAGCTACTCTTAAGAGCATCTCCACCATTGCACGGTTTCTTGGGTTTGTCAAGTCTTTTTTTTGTGTATCGTAAAAGCCATTTCACGCTACACAAACTTTTTTGTGGTAATTGGACAATACACAAAAAACCTCCCCCAGAAAATCCGAGGGAGGAATATGATATATGAACGTAACGAAACTGTAAACAAACAGT
>JAGVTF010000197.1 GCA_019136955.1 Verrucomicrobiota bacterium | reverse complement strand
CATGTTGAGTTCTTCAATACTTGCAGCGTCCACATTGGAGTTAGAAATCCATCCCCTGCTGATATTACCTTTTGTGTTGCTGCTTTTTTCTATAGCGGTGATGCCCCTGCTCAATTCAAAGTGGTGGGGCAAGTATTATCCTTATGTCTCGGTTGGTTGGGGGAGCATTGTACTTTTATATTATCTTTTTGTTTTCAAGGCGCCTGAGCCGGTGCTGCATGTAGCTGCTGAATATATGAGCTTTATAGCGCTTATCGGTTCGCTTTTCGTAGTTTCCGGTGGAATTCATATATCGACAAAGGGGCAGGCCAAGCCGCTATTGAATTGCGTTTTTTTGGCGGTGGGCGGGATTCTTTCGAACATTATTGGGACTACGGGCGCATCCATGCTTCTGATACGGCCGTGGATACGGATGAACAGAAGGCGGATTACCAGTTTTCATGTAGTTTTTTTTATCTTCATCATTAGTAATATTTCCGGAGCATTGACTCCTATTGGGGATCCGCCGCTTTTTTTGGGTTTTTTGAGGGGAGTTCCTTTCTGGTGGACTTTGGAGCATTGTTGGCAGGGCTGGCTGGCTGGGATGCTGATAACCCTTTCTGTTTTTTACTTTTTTGATTCTCGCAATTACCGTAAGGCATCTCTTCGAAAGGTGGAGGCAGAGCCGGAGCCTGCCGATGAAGGTGCCTGGAAAGTGAGCGGTTTGTCCAACCTGGGGTTCCTGCTTATGATTTTAGTTGCGGTTTTCATAGAGAGCTCATTTTTCGTGAGGGAAATTCTTATGATCCTGGCTGCGGTCGGTTCTTATTTGACGACATCGAAAGCGATTCATGAAAATAACAATTTCAATTTTCATCCGATACAGGAGGTTTCCTGGCTTTTTGCTGGGATATTTCTGACGATGCTGCCGGCGCTTAGCTATCTGGGGAGCCATGCGCAGTCTTTTGGTATAGATACGCCGATGAAGTTTTTCTGGTTTACCGGGTTGCTGTCCGGTGTACTGGATAATGCTCCAACTTATTTGACTTTTCTGGCGACAGCGATGGGACTTTACGGTGGGGATATTTCCTCCAAGGCTGATGTATTGCAGTTTGTGGCGCTACATGATCATCACCTGGTGGCGATTTCTTTGGGAGCAGTTTTCTTTGGAGCGATGACTTATATCGGCAACGGTCCGAACTTCATGGTTAAATCGATAGCGGATCAGGAGGATATTGAGATGCCCACGTTTTTTGGATATCTCTTTAAGTATGCGGTGCCCTTTTTGATTCCGATATTTTTACTGGTCTCGCTGCTGTTTTTTTCACCGTGGAGTATTTTTTAGCGGAGTGGGATTCTCAAGAGAATTTGGTTGGAGTCAGATAAGCAAGGTTTTATACTTGCAAGCGCTGCTATGGGTGAAGAGAGCAAAGAGTGGATGATTGAGGTAAAAGGGTTGACGAAGTGCTACGGGAACTTTGAGGCGATTAGCGATTTGAATTTCACCGTAAAGCGTGGGGAAATCGTCGGACTTTTGGGGCCAAACGGGGCAGGCAAGAGCACGACGTTGCGTATTTTATCCACTTTTTTGGCAGCGACTTCTGGGACGGCTCGAGTAGCTGGTTTTGATGTTTTTAATGAATCCGATAAGGTGCGCAAACGGATTGGATATATGCCCGAGAACAATCCGCTTTACCTGGATATGCGGGTTTATGAGTATCTTAAGTATCGGGGCAGGCTGAAAGGGCTCGATGCACGCCAGAGCAGAGAACGGGCAGAAATCGTGATGAAGGAGTGCGACCTGGAAGATGTGCAGCGGAAGATGATTGCCCAGCTTTCTTTGGGGTATCGCCAGAGGGTAGGTCTTGCGGATGCACTGGTGAGCGAGCCTGAACTGATTATTTTGGATGAGCCGACTTTAGGTCTGGACCCGAACCAGGTGCGTGCTGCCCGCCAGCTGATAAAAGATTTGGGGGGAAAACATACGGTTTTGATTTCAAGCCATATTTTGCATGAAGTGGAAATGACCTGTAATCGGGTACTGATTTTGAATCAGGGCAAAATACTGGCTTCTGATGACACGGCCCACTTGCAGTCCATTATGGGGCAAACAGCCCGGGTAGTGGCAGAGATAAAAGCGCCACTGGAGGATTTGAAGTTTTTCCTGAAAAACTTTGAAGGGTTACTGGCAGTTGATATTTCGGC
>JAGVTF010000288.1 GCA_019136955.1 Verrucomicrobiota bacterium | reverse complement strand
TTTCAACTTCACTTCGAACTCCATGGGCAAGGCAAAAAAGTCGCCATTCACCTGAGCCGGCAAGCCACTGGGAGCCACTTCCAGGCTGTGATTGTTAACCGTCAACACATTGGCCTCTCTCGTAATTTTTGGAAACCTCTCCAGCAAATTCCCATTCAGCCCAGCCTGAGAATCCAACCAGGCCAGCCTGCTCAGCGAAGCGTTTGCAAGCACCTGTTCAGAATCAGCAGGTATATCCGAAACATTCAATGTTAGCGGGAAAGGAGTATGTTGAAGATTGTCCGCACTGAAAATAAGCTCCCCATCATAAGTCCCAGCCAGAATATTTTCAGGGATACGAATTGAAAACCAGAGGGGCAAAACCTCTGATTTTTTCAAATAAACATCCTTTATGAGCGGGTTGCCCTGAAAATCACTTCCCCCGAAATTAAAGCAATTTGCTGCCAGCTCACGAATCAACCACCCTTGAGCATCCTGCAATCCAACACACCCCACTTGCAGGCGCAACAAATCTTTCTGAGTGGCAAGCACGCCGACCTGAAAAACCAGAAATTCACCTGGCACCCCAGATAGCAAGCACTGCCTTTGGGGCCCTGTTTGTGTCCAGAGGAAAGGTATTTTGTCTCCCTTTCTAATTGGGCTTGTTACCGGCTCTTGAAAAAAAATAAGGCTCTGTTTTTTTTCCCTTAAAAGGAAACTCTCTTTTTCAGCTGCAGTTGCTGGAGTTTCCATTTTACCAAAACTGTTGAGCTCCCCATTGGATTCCAGGCGCAAAGCCGCAGCACGGATCACATTTTTAGGGATTTCACCTTTCAAAATCTCAGAAGCCATCGGCTCCGTTTTCGCAAGCCATAGTGCGGATGGCTGCTTTGTAGCAAAGTATTCAGGAAAGGGATTCCACTCTCTTTTCACCTCCCGATAAGGCATATAGTAGACGTAATACTCTCCGGCCTGCTTTGCTTCAAAAAGAATATCCGCATACTCTGGAGACAGATTAAGCGTAACAAGATTCTCTACCGGTGCGTCGTTTTCTGCAAAAGTTATAACAATTCCCTTATATTCAGGGAGCAGATCAAATCGCCTCCAGGCAATACGGGTCCAGACAATTTCCGCCGCTTCTTCTGTCTTAATGACGGCACGATGATTGCCAAGCCCTTCCGGATTCCACTCTTTAACTTCTCGGGGGAGGTTGGGTAAAGGCTCTGCTCCCTGTGCCCTCTGTAGACTCTCCATCCCTTCTACTTCAAAACTAAACAGCAGAAAGAAAAAAAGCGCTAAGCTGACTTTATTCAATTGCTGTGCCATCTTCTTCATCACTTTTTTTCTCTTCATCCAATAACTTGAAAAATCTCATCACATTGTCCCCATGTCGCAACTTCTTTACCTCCTTCCAGGGCAGCTCCACTGTCAAAGTCTCGCGACACGGATGGCCCAGGATAAAAGTCCCATCCTGGCTCAAGAGCTGCTTCAGTGAGGGTGTATCCAGTAGTTTCTGTGCAAAAGACTGAGAACGAACGTCCTGGTTTTTCTCACCATAAGGTGGGTCAGCTAAAACCAGATCAAACTGTTCTCCCAAAGCTGCTAACTGCCCCAAAGCCGCATAGGCATCTTGGACCCTCAATGCAAGGGATTGGCGTTTGAAACCGCAGCTCTCCCAATTGGAGCGGAGAATAGTGGCATGATAGCGGCTTTTTTCCACGCAAGTTGAGCTCACTGCCCCGCGACTCATGCACTCCAGACTCAATGCACCACTGCCGGCAAAAAGTTCTAAAACTCGTGTACCACAAACAGATGCACCCAGGCTATTAAACATTGCCTGCCGCATCATGTCCGGAGTGGGTCTCACCGCAAACCCTTTGGGAACCTTAATGATTCTTCCCCGAACCGCTCCACCAGTAACCCTCATATTACGCCATGCTCTCCTTTACAACTCCTGAATGAGGTCTTCTGCAGTCCATTTGCCATACAAGGGGCCCTCCAAGCCCTTAAAGCGCTGCCTCGTCTTTTGATCCAATGTTTCTGCAGCCAGGCCATGCCTGTAAACAGCAAATGCAGTTTTTTGGGAAAGAGTACTCTCTTTCTGGCCAGGATGTGCAAGCAGTCCCCCCAGAAAACCAGCCAGCACATCACCGGTCCCACCTTGTGCCAGCGATGGAGTTCCAGTGGGATTCAATAAAATTTTTCCTC
>JAGVTF010000173.1 GCA_019136955.1 Verrucomicrobiota bacterium | reverse complement strand
TAATCCGCTTCTGGTGAAGGCTTATGGAGACGTCAAAGATAACACTGACTCGGGTCAGTTTTTGGCTATCCAACATGCCGTGGCTGAAGGGTTGGAGAACCCTTCATTTACGAAGAGGATCGTCTCCAAGTATTCGCGCCGCATGACCGGTCTGGTCCGTCTGCTCAAGGGGCTTGGTTTCAAGGCTCGCAAGCCGGGTGGCTCGTTCTTCCTCTATACCGCTTCGCCCAAGGCAGCAGTGAGCGCCGATGGTAGCCGTGTTGAATTCCCGACGGCTGAGGCGGCCTCTCAGTGGCTGATTACCGAGAAGCTGATCTCGACGGTTCCCTGGGATGATGCGGGTGCCTATCTTCGCTTCAGCGTGACCTTTGCAGCTTCGTCGGTGGCTGAAGAAAAGGAAGTTTTGGAGGAGATTGAGCGGCGCTTGAGCGATGTAAAGTTCGAGTTTTAACTTTCAAGCTCTTCCTGCGGCTGCTCCTGTTTGGAGTCGGCTGCAGGTAAAGAGTGTAAACGGTATTTGAGTGGGGAGTCTGGGCCCGAGGTGATGAAGCCTCCGGTGGGACTCCCCGACAAGTTTAGAGGGCCGATAGAAAAGTCAACCATGGGTAAGAAGGAAGAGAGAGGGACCTTTTTCAGGCAGAGTGGCTGGATGGTGCTGGCCACCACCCTGGGGGGACTCCTGATGTGGGCGGTACACAAGGTGGCGACTGCCTGCCTGAGCGAGTCTGACTATGGGACTCTGGGCATGTTCCTGCGGGCCTTGAACCTGATGATGATACCGGCCTGCGGGCTTCAGGCGGTTTTTGCGCAGCAGACGGCGATTGCGTTCGATTTACAGGCCCGTTCACGGCTGAGCACGCTGGTGAGGCAAGCGGTGTTGTGGACTTTTCTTTTGTGGGCGGCAGTGGCGGTGGGCGTCTGGTTTTTCCATGTTCAAATAGAGGAGCTTTTTAAGCTTTCGGGTGCTTTTCTGGCCTTGGCGGTCCTGGTGGGGTTGCTGGTCTTATTGCGGCCGATTGGTGTGGGGATACTCCAGGGAGAACAAAATTTTTTCTGGGTTGGCTGGAGCCAGATTATTGATGTAGAAGGCAGGCTGGGGGTGATTGCGCTGGTCCTTTACTTATTCAAAACCACCGCTTCGGGAGCGTTATTGGGGGTTCTGGCCGGGCTCTTTCTCTGCATCGTGGTTTGTATTTGGAAGACGCATCCTGTCTGGCGGCCAGCCGGCTCCAGCGTGGAGTTTTGGCTCTGGGTCAAAAAGCTGATACCGCTCACCCTGGGTGCGGGGATACCGCTCTTTATGGTAAGTGCCGATACTCTGGTGGTGAAGGCGGCTTTTGGGGCTGATGAAATCAACCTCTATGCGGCGGCGGGGATCGTCACTCAGGCGATGATCTTTTTTACTTTGCCGGTGACGGCGGTGATGTTTCCGAAGGTCGCGCGCAGTGCCGCTCAATCTGAAGAGACGTCGGTGCTTCTGATGGCGCTGGGGACGACGGGGCTGCTTTCTGCCGCGGTGGTGGTGGGTGTTTTTCTCATGCCGGAGTTGCCGCTGCGGGTGATGTTTTCCGCAAATTACGTGGCCGCGGCAACGCTTTTACCGTGGTTTGCGCTGGCGATGTTTCCCCTGACGATGAGCACGGTTTTGATTAACAACCTCCTGGCGCGCGGTCTCTATAGGTCGGTGCCGTGGTTCTGGGGGGTAGCGATTCTCTATCTGGTCACTTTGCTGCTCAGGCACAAGAGCTTTGGCGAGGTGATAGCCGTGATTGGTATCTATAATGCCCTGCTCCTGGTCGTGGCGATATTTTTCAGCTTTGGCCGCTCGCAGCGGGCGTGACTAGAGCCACTCCCGGTTATGATAGAGCCAAAGGGCGGTGCCCAGAAGGGCAGCCAGGATGATCGCTGTCAAGATGGCTCTTCTGCGTATTCTGCGCCGGCGTTTTTTGGCGCCTCTGCCCTGACCGGGCAAAATATAAAAGCGTTGAGCTTCTCTTTGCTTTCTTCTGCGTTCTTCTCGTGAGAGCTGCATGAGGCTACGAAAATGGGTCTCCTGTCTTCTATTCTTTAAATGGGTATTAATACTTCTTTGAAAACTTCTTCCGTGATTCTTCCGGAGGCGCAGGCTCAATTGGAGCTGCAGGGGCCTCTTCGGGCTGAGCGTCGCTTTCCTGCTGAAGCTCAGAC
>JAGVTF010000228.1:6873-16704 GCA_019136955.1 Verrucomicrobiota bacterium | reverse complement strand
GACGGAAGCGAAGAGTCAATCAAGGACGCGCTGGAAAAAGTGAACACAGAGATTACCGCCCAGGGTGGTAAGGTTGAAAGTGTCACAAAGATGGACAAGCGCCCCTTTGCGAGAACTCCAGACAAGAAAGTGACCTCTGGTTATTATGTCAATATAGTTTTGGAGGCTCCGCCAGCTGCTCTTGAAGTGCTGCGCAGCCGTTTCGCATTGGTTCCAGTTGTTTATCGCGTCATGTTCAATAAAGGCGTGCATGCGGTTGTTCCTCAAGAGGAAGCGCCCGCACCTGCTGAAGCCGCCACTGAAACCACTGCATAACCCCATACAGGGGTACTGCCTGGAGATGCAAGACTATGGCTGCCAACTATAACAAAGTGATACTCATGGGGAACCTGACACGGGACCCCGAGTTGCGTTACACTCCCAAGGGAACCCCAGTGGTTCGATTTGGGCTGGCGGTGAATCGGACCTGGCGAGATGATAGCGGCCAACCTGTCAATGACGTGCTCTTTGTGGATGTGGATGCCTTTGGTACCCAGGCGGAATTGATTAGCCAGTATCTTCGCAAAGGCAGCCCGCTCTTTATGGAGGGGCGGCTCAAGCTTGATACTTGGGAGGATAAGCAGACAGGCCAGCGCCGTAGCCGCATATCTGTTGTTTTGGAAGCATTCCAGTTTTTGGGTTCTCGCCAGGATAGTTCTTCAGAGTATGGTTCTGGTGGTGGTTATTCAGGCCAGGCTCCTTACTCGCAGCAACAGCAGCAACAGCAATCTTATGGAGAGGGTCGTGGAGGCGGCGGCGGTTCCTCTCAATATTCTGGGGGAGGCGGAGCCTTCCGCCAACCAGGGCAGGCTCCTCGCAGCTCTCCTGGCAATCCTCCAGAGGAGGATCCGTCTCAGGATGATGACGTTCCATTCTGAGGAGTTTAATTTATCAAGGTAATTATTTAAGAGAATATATGTCGAAAATAGATGTAATATTAGTTCGGAGCGTATCCGATCTGGGCGCCGAGGGTGATCAGGTAAAGGTCGCTGCTGGTTATGCGCGCAACTATCTGGTGCCCCAAGGCTATGCCATTCCTGTGACAATGGCCAATAAACGGCACTTGGAAGCTCTCAAACAGCGCCGTATTGAGCGTGAGGCCCGTGAGGTGGAGACGATGAATGAGCTGGGCGCAATGCTTTCAAAACTGGTCTTGAGCGTAGCTGTTAAAACCAACGAAGACCAATCCAAGATGTATGGCTCAGTCACCACTTCCACAATTACAGAAGAGCTTAAAGCACGCTATGAAATTTCGCTGGACAGGCACAAGATTGAACTCGAAAAACCTATCCGCACTTTAGGCGAGCATGAAGTGACCGTTAAGCTCCATTCCAAAGTGGTTGTGACGCTTAAGGTTGATGTTAAAAGCTCGAATCCGGTTGTTGCCACAAACGCGAAAGAGTAAAGGATTCACTAGAAATTTCAAAAAACCCGTTTGATCAGCTCATTCGGGTTTTTCTTTTTTTCCACTTTCTTTGTTTTCTCTCTGACCCTGATCTCTAAAAAAACAGTCACTTTAAGGTTAAAGTGACTGTTTGAATTCTTTGTAAAAGCGCCGTAAAAGCGCCGTAAAAGCGCTTTCCAAAGTTAATGTTACTGTGTGATCACGCGGTAATAGCGTGCAGTTGTTCCCAGTAAATCATTCAGCTCAATTAAACGCTCTTCACCGGATTCTACCTCTTTCCAAAAACTCCATCCCGTTTGGGCGTTATCGGAAACCTGCACCTCATAAGAGGCAGCAGCCAAAGCGATAAAACTGAGGGTCACACTCTCTGCGTTCGCTATGATTTCAAGATTAACCGGATCTTTTTGGATCGGCGCCCGTGGGTTAGTGCCATCCAGATAATGCTGCAGATTGGTGATTCCATCACCATTGGCATCTTCCTGTGCATCAGCAGGGTTAAACGGATCAAACTGATACTTCAACTCCCAGTCATCGGGCATTCCATCAAAGTCCTGGTCGGTCATTCCTACGGAGGAGCGCCTGCCCGGAGTAACATATTGGGTCGTGTCAGTGCCTGCGTAGGCGCCCCAATTCCCAGATTCGTCGCCATAGGTAAAAGCGTTGAGCCTCTGGATGCTCCTGCCGGTTCCTTTGGCATTGGTGGGCCAGGGAGCCGTTGCTGTGTAATTGACTTTATCGACGAGGTAGTAGGGGACAAAGTCGTCCTCTTTTTGAGGGGTGTCAGGGAAGAGCAGTTCAATGGTTTCCCCATCGTTGGAGAGTTTACCTGAGTAAGGACCGTAGAGGGAAACCTCTTCTGGAACATTAAACTTTTCTCTGAAGCTCGCAGCTGTACCACCTTTGGGGTTGAATGGAACCACCAGGGCATAACCGCCTGGGGGCATCGTCGTACCTTCGGGAAAAATATATCTAATTCCATTTTCGATCATTGCCGGATCATCCGGATACCCAGGGTAGTACAAGGGGACTTCCTGGTCAGTGATGTTGAAGAGCTCAATAAACTCGTCTTCCATCGGCTCGGGTTCTCCAGCCGGTTTATAGTGGATCTCATTAATAACGATGGGTCCAATCTTGACCGGAGCATTGGTTTTTTCCATTGTAGGATACTCGCCAAAAGGATAGTGAACCTCACCATCTGCATTGACGTGGCGGATAAAAGAAAGGTTATTGGGAGCAGCACCAAAAAGAACCTGGCTGCGATAGCCTGTGGGGGAAGAGTTTACTATTTGGGTTAAGAAAGCAGTCTCTCCTTCATAAGAGTTCAGTCTGAACGGAGTCTGACAGTTGGGGTTGGACTCATCATTGAACTCGAACTCGGTCACCACAAAGAACGCTCCGGGCTGAATAACGGTACCTGTCGGGAAGATATACTTCATCAGGTTTTTAGAGCTGTCGCTCAAGCCCCAACCTGAGATATCGAGGGGAGAAGCCGAGATGTTTTGCAGTTCGATAAAATCAGGGGGTGTATCAGGGTAATCGGTGTGGGTGAGAATTTCACTGATTACGACTGTTTCCAGCTCCAGATAGTTGCTGGCACCTGGGGAGCCGGCTCCGGGTTGTTTGCGAATTGCGGTGCCGCCATCGGGAATACGCCCATAGGCTTCATAGTCAAGCATATCGGGATAATCAAAGATATTGACTGCCACTCTGCCTGAGGTCATCAGAGCAATGTTATCGGCCTCCTTGGCTATCTTAAAGTTGACATGGTCTTTGCCTGCATCGGTATCCTTATCAGCATAATAGACCAGGAACGCCGCATCACCGGTTCCAATAAAGGTCAGGGCCGGAATTTCAAACATGAGGGGGTCTTTGCTTGGCTTGGTGGTGAAGTAATAGCCACCCAGAGCTACCGGATTGGCACCGGCATTGTAAACCTCAAACCAATCATCGGGGCCAGCGCACACTTCATTGATTTTAACCGAGGTAATGGTCCCCATGGTCTGAGCTTTGTTGGGAGCTTCCTGAGTCGGAACGCAGAGTTGGAACTTGCCGGTTCCATCGGGGATGCGCCCGACAGAATAATCGGTCAGCTGCAAACCAAAATCCAAAGTATCAACTGGGGCGGAGGTGGAAGAGGCAGAGTAGAGGTTAATGGTTTCTCCAAACGCGGAGAGGTTGAAACCGGTATTGTGCTCGGACTTCGGGAATTTAGTGGAGCAGGCAATCAGATAGTACCCTCTGGCCGGTATGGTAACCCCGGCTGGAAAGGTGAATTGTCTGGGGTTGGTTGCCGAGATGGAGAGGCTCATCCCCCCCAGGTCGACAGCGCTGGTTCCATTATTGTAGAGCTCAATCCAATCGGGCTCAATGTCATAAATAGGAGAGGTGTAAGAAGAGTTGCTAGCAAGCGCTTCATTAATAACAACTTGTGATTTTGTGGTTTGCGAGCCAGCGCATAGAATGGATGTAGCGAACAAACCGTAGATAAACCGTTTAATATTCATAATAACAAACGCAGATACAGTAAAGCATCTTTCAGATTTTGTCCAATTCTTCTCAATGAGAAAGATGTCTATCGCACAGACAAAAGAGCAGATTCTATGCCAGCTCTCGGGAGGTATTTGGCGCCTTCGGTTTTGAGGCAACTCATTTTATCCTTTTAACAGAGGCTGTTTTGAATCATTCTATTAGGTGCTCTTTGCTCTTAAGACAGGCAGAGCTTTTAAAGACTCAGTCTATCAACAGACAGAGATACAGCGTATTAAATATCAAATGAGTAAAACAGCTTTAATTACAGGTATTACGGGGCAAGATGGCTCCTATCTGGCAGAGTTTTTATTATCCAAAGGCTATAACGTTCACGGAATTATTCGCAGAGCCAGCAGTTTTAACACGGGCAGGCTGGAGGATATTTATTCGGACCCTCATTTTCCTTCCACTCGTTTAAAGCTCCATTATGGAGATCTCTCCGATGCGAGTAGCCTGGCCAGTCTCCTGGAAGATATTCATCCCGATGAGGTCTATAACCTGGCTGCACAGAGCCATGTGCGGGTCAGCTTTGACTCGCCGGAGTATACTTCGGATGTGACGGCTGTCGGCACGGTTCGGCTCCTTGAGTGTATGCACCGCCTAAAACTCAATGCCCGCTTTTATCAGGCCTCTTCAAGTGAAATGTTTGGGAAGGTGCAGGCAGTGCCTCAAAGTGAGACCACACCTTTTTATCCTCGCAGCCCTTACGCCTGCGCCAAGCTCTATAGCCATTGGATAACGATTAACTATCGTGAATCCTATGGAATGTACAATTGCAGCGGTATTCTCTTCAACCATGAGTCACCGCGCAGAGGTGAGACCTTTGTTACGCGTAAGATCACGCGCGCACTGGCTTACATTAAGCATGGTTTGCAGGAGAAACTTTACATGGGCAACCTGGACGCCAAGCGAGATTGGGGCTATGCTAAAGAGTATGTTGAGGCGATGTGGCTGATGCTGCAGCAGGATAAAGCCGATGATTACGTGATCGCAACAGGGGAAACACATTCTGTTCGAGAGTTCCTGGAAGAGGCATTTTCATATGCCGACCTGGACTGGGAGAAATATGTAGTGTATGACCCCCGTTATGCTCGTCCGGCAGAGGTGGACCTCCTTATAGGAGACCCCAGTAAAGCCAAAAAAGTTTTGGGCTGGGAGCCCAAGGTAAAATTTAAGGAGCTGGTCCGGATCATGGTTGACGCCGATATGGAAGCCTTGGAGAAAAGGCTTTCTGGCAAAGTCGATTGCCAGACGGAACAGTAGTGTAAGTTATGAAGATTGGCGTTGTGGGTTGTGGAGCAATTGGCAGCTATTACGGAGCCAAGTTGCTACAGAGCGGTCAAGAGACCTGGTTTCTATTGCGCTCAGACTATGAAAAAGTTGCAGCAGACGGAGTATTTATAGAAAGCGTGGATGGGAACTTCCATGTTTCTCCGCGAGTTGCCAGAAGACCTGAAGAAATCGGTGTTTGTGACCTGGTCCTTATTGGATTGAAAACCACCGCCAATCATCAGTTTAAAGAGCTGCTCGCTCCATTGGCAGGGCCGCAGACTTTGATTGTCACCTTGCAGAACGGACTGGGCAATGTGGAGGCTCTGGCAGAGCTTTTTGGCCCAGATAACATCCTGGGAGGACTCTGCTTTGTCTGTTTGAATCGGATCAGGCCTGGCTATATTCACCACATTAAGCATGGGAATATTATTCTGGGTGAGTATCAGAGCAAGCCATCGGAACGCACGGAGCTGATTGCACAGATGTTCCGCTCGGTTCAGGTTCCTTGTAAAGTTACTGAAAATCTTTTAAAAACCCAATGGGAAAAACTGATTTGGAATATCCCCTATAACGGACTGGGTGTGGCGGCCTGTGCCGGGTACGAAACCGTGCTGAGCGGGGGAGAGGTTGATTTTTCTCGAATTGGTGATTGCCTGCCAACGGATAAAATACATGCGGATTCACGCTGGGAAAAGCTTTTGCTTGAATTGATGGAAGAGGTTGTGGCAGCAGCCCAGGCGTTGAATCTGGATGTTTCCGAAGAGAAAATCCGCTACAACATCGATCGGACTCAGGCGATGGGGAGCTACTGGGCTTCCACGCTTTTGGATTTTGCCCACCGCAGACCCTTAGAGCTGGAGAGTATTTTTGAGCTTCCTTTGCAGGCTGGCACTCGTGCCGGAGTTGAGATGCCTCGGCTTAAAAAGATGTTGAACGTATTGAGCCAACTGGTAACGCTATGCCAATAGCCGGGTGTGTAAACTCTGCTGAATAAAATGCACTCCTCTAAAAGCTGTTAGAGGAGCGTATGAAACACATTTTCAGAGTTGACTGACTTTAAACTGTCTCTTCAGGAAAGAACAAAAGACTTGTCACTGAGAATGCTTTCTAGCAAGCTAGAGGAGACATTGCTGACAACTGTCTGGCTATGCAGGCATTAGGCAAACAAAAAACTAAACTGTTATGACAATAGACCAAATTTTAGCAACCGCATCAGAGAAAATGTCCAAGAGCCTGACTGCTGTGGAACATCAGTTTGTGGGCATCCGTACAACGAAGGCTTCTCCGGCTCTTGTGGAGAACGTGGAAGTAGAGGCTTATGGCAATATCATGAAGGTTAAAGAGGTGGCAACGATTACCACCCCTGAGCCTCGCATACTATTGCTGCAGCCGTGGGATGAAGGGACCATTAAGGCGATCGAGAAGGGGCTTATGAAGAGCAATCTGGGTATTACGCCGGCGGTAAGTGGTAAAACGATCCGTCTGGTGATGCCGGAGTTAAGCCAGGAGCGTCGTCAGGAACTTGTTAAGCTGATCAATAAGTATGCCGAAGAGGGGCGCATCGCCGTTCGCCAGGTTAGGCGCGAAGCAATCGATGGGCTCAAGGCTCTTAAAAAAGATTCTAAAATCACTGAAGATGAACAGATTAACGCAGAAAAGAAAGTTCAAAAACTGACAGATGACTTTATTGCCAAGGTCGCTGAGCGTACTGCTGAAAAAGAAGAAGAAATCATGAAAGTATAGCTGGCTGAAAGGTCCGGCTGCAGCATCACGGCCAGAGCCGTGGAGCTTTACGACAACTCGAGTGAACAGACCATCGAAGTATTATAATTTTACTTGGGATGCTATCGGCCATTGGGCTACTGTTCGCCCTGGAGCTGATGCGTTGCTTTGCGTAGGTGCTGAGCAACACTCATCGGAGACAAGGCTGACATTCCGAGAGCTATTCCAAAAAACATGCCAGGCGGCTAATTTTCTCAATGCCTGTCAAATAGGAAAAGGTGACCGTGTTGTCATTATGCTCCCTCGTATTAACGAGTGGTGGATCTTGATGTTGGCCATGGAGTTGGTAGGAGCTGTGCCGGTCCCTGCTACGCAGCTATTGACACAGGGAGACTTGGAGTTTCGGGTTAAGTCATGCGACCCCAAGGCGTTGATTACAGATAAGGAGGGAAGCGAAAAAACCGCCTTTTTTGATGGAATCAAGATACAGGTTCAGGAGGCTCTGCCTGGTTGGATTTCTTTCAAGGAAGGGATGCAGAAAGCTCGAGACCAGTTTTCTTATGTTCCAACTCTGGCTGATGACCCTGCAATTCTTTACTTCACCAGTGCAACCAATGGGCAACCTAAGATGGTGATTCACTCTCATGCCAGCTATGCCTGGTCCCATCGTTTGACCGGGGGTCTCTGGCTGGACCTGCGGCCTGATGATCTCCACTGGAACATCTCTGACCTGGGCTGGGGCAAAGCAGCCTGGTCCAGCCTGTATGGCCCCTGGCAGATGGGGGCCACTGTCTTTGCGATGAACTTTAAGAAGTTTCAGCCTGTTCGAATACTGGATACATTTTCCCAATATGGAATTACCACTTTTTGTGCTCCTCCGACGGCTTTGAGGCTTTTGATGAAGGAGGATATTGGGAAATATCAGTTCCCCACCCTGCGCCATTGCGTCAGCGCCGGGGAGCCACTCACTCACGAAGTTGTCAGTAACTGGAAGGCTGGGACAGGTCTGGATATTTATGAAGGCTATGGACAGACCGAGACGGTAATTCAGATTGCCAATGCCCGCTCGCGCCATCATGAGCTGCGGGTAGGCTCCATGGGTAAGGCGATGCCGGGTTATGATATCCATATACTCAATGAGAACCAGGAGCTCGTGAAGGATGGAGAAGAGGGTGAGATAGCGATTCGTGTAGACCAGGAACGCCCAGTCGGGCTTTTTACGGAGTACTGGGGGCAGCCTGAACTGACCCGAAATGCCTTTAAACGGGGCTGGTACTTGACGGGTGACCGCGCAGTCCGTGATTCTGACGGATATTTTTGGTTTACCGGCAGGGGTGATGATATTATTAAAAGCTCGGATTACCGAATTGGTCCGGCAGAGGTGGAAAGCACCCTTCTAAAACATCCAGCGGTCTTGGAAGCTGCTGTGGTGGGAAAACCCGATGCTACCCGCTGCCAGCTTGTGAAGGCGTTTGTGGTGCTTCATGATGGCTATGCCAATGTTGATAATGAAGAGCTGACCATAGATATCCAAAAGCACTGCCGGGCGATGAGCGCATCTTACAAGCTGCCCAGAGAGATTGAGTTTGTCTCAGAGCTGCCCAAGACGACGAGTGGCAAGGTGCGAAGAGTAGAGCTGCGCGAGCTTGAAAAACATCGTGCTGCCGTTGCCTCTCAAAAGCAGTGCCGACAGGAGTGCCAGACTCCTCTCAGCTCCTAGATAGTATCGACTCTTTTTTAAGCTTCATAAAAATAAAAAACGCCAGGAAATTAAATGTTTTCTGGCGCTTTTATATTTAGATGAACTTTCGATTGCCTAGAGCGATTTCTTCAAAGTCTCCTCCATCAGCTTGTTCATACGTTTGAGAAGTGGGGAAAAATCATCCACGATGCCAGCGCTAATACAGGCGTTGTCGTAAATTTGCTCTGCTATTTCAGGGGCGATTTCTTTATTTGCATCCCATGCACGGTAAAGCTGGCAAATAACAGGGCTGGAAGGATTAAGCTCCAGGTTATAACCCTCACTAAGCGATTGCGCCTCTGGCTGATCCTTCTGCAACGCTTTGAGAAGGCGACGCATTGAGGTGGTCATCAGCTTATCGTCTGCCACGATTGCAGCGGGACTATCCACCAGACGTTGCGAGATTTTCACCTCTTTTACCTTATCACCCAAAGTCTCTTTGAACCATTTAACCAGGTTATCTGATTCTTCAGGGGTTAGCTTTTCACCCTCAACTTCCACAGAGATATCGGCTTGTTCAGCGGGCCTGAGCTCTTTGTCTGCAAACTTCATCAGATTTTCCATGACGAAGTTATCGGCGGAATCGTAACAGAAGAGGACTTCCAGGTTTTTGGCCTTTAGGCCTTCATAGTAGGGGCTGGCTTCAGCCGCCTGCCGGTGCGGTGCGACGATGTAATAAATCTCCTTTTGTTCAGAAGCCATTCTAAGGGTGTAATCCTCCAGCGATGTAGTTTTACCCGGCTCGGTGGCAGAGGATTCAAAACGAAGCAGCTTTGAAAGATTCTCCTTATGTTCGAAATCAGAAAGAATGCCCTCTTTAATCATTCGACTGAATTCTTCATAAAACTTATTGTACTTTTCAGCGTCATTTTTGGCCGTTTCGATTAGGAACTTTAGAAAACGGTTGGTGATGATGTTGCTGAGTTTCTTCATCAGGAGGGAGTCTTGCATACTCTCGCGTGAGATGTTGAGCGGCAGGTCTTCACTATCGACCACTCCTTTAACAAATCGGAGCCACTCGGGCAGCAATCCTTTGGCCTTTGGACCTTCAGCAATCAATACACGCCTGCAGTAAAGGCTAACCCCGTTTTCCAAGCGCATAAAGCCCATCTTTTCTATATTG
>JAGVTF010000228.1:5661-6858 GCA_019136955.1 Verrucomicrobiota bacterium | reverse complement strand
GGAAGAGTAATGCTTCAGGATGCGCTCCATTTCATATTGCTGGGCAAAATTGAGGGCATCCTCCTTGAGTTCGAGCTCGATTCTTGTGCCACGGTCGAGGTCCGGGGCAGGTTCAATCACATAGCCATCCATTCCGCTACAGGTCCACTTACGGCCTTCAGCATTAGGGAGCCAGGAGCGAGTGAACACGGTCACTTTGTGGGCAGCCATGAAGGCAGAGTAGAAGCCGACACCAAACTGGCCAATCAGAGAGGTTCCATCTTTGGCATTCTCTTTTTCGGCAGTCTGTTTTTCCTGGATGGACTTCAAGAAAGCTTTCGTCCCAGAGTGGGCAACGGTACCCAGGTTTTCGACCAGTTCATCATGGGTCATTCCGCAGCCCGTATCGGTGATGGTAATCCGTTTTTCTTTTTCGTTAAGCTTAATTGAAATTGTGGGAGCGACATCGGACTGGTAAATTTCCTGGCCTGAAGATTGAAGGAAGCGCACTTTCTCGCAGGCATCGGCAGCATTTGAAATCAACTCCCGTACAAAAACCTCCTTGTCAGTGTAGAGGGAGTGAATGACAATGTCCAAAACCTGTTGAATTTCCGCCTGAAAACTATGTTTTTCCATACTATAAAACTATCCGTCTTTTGGATGAAAGAGTTTCCCGTTTACGGGAATGGCGGAAGAGGGGAGATTCGAACTCCCGGATGCCTTGCGACATCTCCTGATTTCGAGTCAGGCGCCTTAGACCACTCAGCCACCCTTCCGTTCGTACTGGCCGACAAAACAGCCGCGACAGATGCTAGCAATTCTGAGGAATTCTGTCCAGAAAAGCCTTTGAAGATTCTGTTCTTTGCAGGAAAAGCTTAGGAGAGTCTTTCCTATTCAACAGAGGGGAGCGCTTTGCAATTGTAACAGGCAAACAGCTGAACTCGACGGAAGGTTCTGCCACGATATTGGATTTCGTAAAAACCCAAGTTTTCTACCCGTTCAAAATCGTTTAAGATGCGCTCTGGAGCTGTTAAGCGTGGCTCATCAACTTGATTTACGAAAACAGCATTTTCACCCACTCGGAGGGTGCGATAGCTTGGCCAGAAGTAAAACTGATTTTCCGGCTCTGTGGAGTGAAGGTAAAAGACCAGGGGGCATTGGGGAGGATTCAGGCTTTCGCGCGCCAGCGGGATTTCAAAGGAGAGCTGGCCGGTGAAC
>JAGVTF010000228.1:0-5609 GCA_019136955.1 Verrucomicrobiota bacterium | reverse complement strand
CTGCGCAGGGGATCCAGTTTGGGCGGGAGCGGTTTGCCGGAGACTTTCTGTACCAGGTTTGAATCATGTAGCGGAATGATCATGAGTAAACCGATGATGAAACCGGCAGTGAAAAGCCTTCGGGTGAGTTTGGGGCGGGTAGCTTCCAGCCGGCCCCAATAGATACCAGCCAGAGCAAAGAGACTGATCACGGCCGGAGCAATCCAGTTGGGGAGGACGCGCGAGTGAAAAGTGTAGAGCCAGTACGCACCAAAGATCGGTCCCCCCATGGAAAAGAGGTAAAGAGTGAGCATATCGCGTTTTTTCCAGAAAGCGATAGCAGCCCAGAGTGCCATGAAGAAAAAGACCGGATTCAGGAGGCCAAATTCAGCGCCGGTGAAGTCGCCAAAATAGCGAAGTGTAAACTTCCAGGCTTTTGCGGTTTCCCCATGCTCGACGACGTGATGATAGGATATCCAGTCGTTTTGAAAGTTCCATATAAGAACGGGCAGAGAAAAAAGGAGGGAGATGCCGAGTGCCAGATAAATACCCGGTTTTCTCAACTGTTTGTGGGCCGGCTTGCTCAACAGAAAGAAAAAGGCCCAGGAAAAGAGAAGAAGCGGGGTGGAGTATTTGCTCAGGAACCCGAAGCCAATCCAGACGCCCGTCCATATCCAGGAGCGTAAGGAGTCCTCCTGGATTGCTTTCCAGCTGCAGACCAGTACAGCTGTCCAAAAAAGGACTGCCAACGGGTCAACCGTCATCAGGATGGAGCCGACTGCCAGCAGGGGGGCCAGCATGCCGGCCAGAACCACGAAGAAGCCGATTCGTGCGTCAGCCTGTCGGTCTAAGAATCGTAGCAGCAGGAAGGAGGTGATCGCAGAGCAAACCGGCGAAAAGAAGCGAACACCAAACATGGTATCTCCCCAGAGATGGGTCCCCAGCCACTGGGTATAGGCGATCATAAGTGGCTTGCTGAAATAGGAGAGTGCCAGATATTTGGACCAGACCCACTGGTAAGCTTCATCTTCAGAGAGCTCAATTTTACCTGCCCAAAGGTAGCACCATCTAAAAATTAACATTGCCCCGATGAGGAGGTATCCCAGCCAGAGATACTGAGTGTTGGTGTCAGGCTTCTCGCGCAGAGAGACGGCAGAAGATTGTTGAGCCGAGCCTTGTGAGGCCTCACGGCAAAGGAGGTCTGGAAGCTTCCGGGTAAAGAGCGGGAAGTATCTGTTCATTATATGCTTCCAGAAGTAGTTACCTCCATAAACAGTTGATAAGCCGACGAGCACTCCGATGCAGGCTCCCACAAAGATATCTGAGGGATAGTGGACGCCATTATAAACCCTGGAAATGGCGACACCTGCCGCCAGCAACGGCATCCAGAGCCTGCTCCGCCGCCAGTAAATCCAGGAGACAGTTGCTCCCAGAAACCAGGTTGAAGAGTGGGACGAGGGCATACTGCCGCTGCCGCCTTTGCCCAAGCGTAGAATCACATCATCCAGGCTCATGAAAGGCCGTGGCCGAGCAATCCAGTCCTTTAACTGGGACACGAGGAGCTCAGAAAATAAAAAGCCAAGAATAGTGAGGCAAATAAATACTCTGCCTTTGGTGCCTGCTTTGAGCCAGAGAGCGATAACCAAACAGACCAGCAGGGGATAAAAAATCACATTCCCTGAAAGAAAGGAGAAGAGACCATCGAAAAGAGGATGGGACCACGATTGGTTCACCCATCGAAGGAGCTCCAGGTCCAGTCCATGAAGCCATTGAGTCATTCAGTTAGTATTGGACAAGCGAACGTATTGGTATTTCTTTTAGCTTGGTCGAGCCACCAAGGGCTGTCAGTTCAATCAGGAAAGTGCACCCAATTAACTTTGCGCCGCAGCGCTCGATGAGCCGATGAGAGGCCAGGGCCGTGCCTCCGGTGGCTAAGAGGTCATCTACCAAAAGAACCCTGCTATCGGGTTGGAATGCATCCTGGTGAATTGCCAGAACATCCGTCCCATACTCAAGCGCATAGCTTTCCTCGTAAGTATGCCAGGGGAGTTTGTTCTTTTTACGAATGGGGATGAAGGGCAGGTTAGCTCTGGCTGCTGCCGCTGCACCGAAAATAAAGCCACGGGAATCGACCCCTGCAATTGCATCAATATTCCCCTGAGTGTACCCTTCCAAAAGCATATCGAGCGAAGCGCCAAAAAGACGTGCATCAGCCAGAAGCGGAGTGATGTCGCGGAAAATGACGCCGGGTTTGGGAAAGTCGGGCACCGGCCGGATGATTTGACGAATGTCGTTTAAAAGAACACCGTTACTCATTTTTTAGTTTTTCTTTTTCAATATCTTCGATCATGACCCGCATTTTGGCGAGCGCTACATTTTGGATTTGGCGGACCCGCTCTCGCGTAACTCCGAAAATTTTACCTACCTCATCAAGCGTTTTCTCAGAGCTCCCATCCAGCCCGAAGCGGCAACGCAAGATACCCGCTTCCCGCTCATCAAGAGTACTGAGAACATCCGAGAGCATCTGGTGCATTGTTTTTTGCTCCAGTTGCTGATAGGGGGTAGTGGCCGCATCATCGCTCACCACTTCGCTCAAAGAGGTGTCACCTTCCTCACCCAGAGGGGCATCGAGGGAGACCAGCGGCATATTGGCTTCCTTTAGCATTGCTACTTTGTGTGCCGGCATTCCCAGCTCTACTGCCAGCTCTTCATCCTGCGGCTCGTGGCCAGTCTCTTGACGATACCTGTCGATGATCTGCCGCATTTTGGATATTTTCTCCTTGAGGTGAATTGGCAGACGGATGGTCTTGGAGTGGTTGGCAATGGCTCTGCGGATATTTTGCTTAATCCACCAGGAACCATAAGTCGAAAATTTACCACCCTTGGCCGGATCAAACTTGGCTACTCCACGCATAAGCCCCAAGTTTCCTTCATTGATCAGGTCCAAAAGCGGTAAGCCAAGGCCTTCGTAGTCTTTGGCTATTTTGACGACCAGTCTCAGATTGGCTTTGATCATCTTTTCGCGAGCTTTGGCATCACCTTTCTTAATGAGCGCAGCCAGTTCGATTTCTTCCTCAGGCGTCAGAAGGGAAACCTCTCCCAGCTCTTTCATGTAAAGCCTTAAGGAAGAGCTGCCATCCCAAGAGCTTGCATGATTTGACCTGCCAGCAGGACGCTCTCTGGGAGCAGCGAGAGGGGGTTGAGACACATCACCATTCTCAAAAACTTTCTCTTTGTCTTTATGACGGGAGGAGCGAGAGGGCGATTTTGATTCTACTTTTTTAGTTTTCTTTTTTTGTTCTTTAGCCACTTTTACAAAGAAGCATTGAATGGACAGTGACGAATTCAGGCGGAAAAATCAAGGAAAAACGCCATATGGCTAAAGTTAGCGCTAAGAAGCTTGTCTTGCAATCGTTGCATCCGGCTTTAAAAAGGGCTAGACTATGGCAGTGATTGCTCGATAGAAGAGCAGGCTCATTATGACACCAAGAACCAGTAAGTTGCGCCAGCAAAGCTTGGATGCACGTCCCACGATTTCTCACGAACGAGCTGTCCTATTGACTGATTTTTATCAATTGAACTATGGGCGGTATTCGGTTCCGGTTATGCGCGCAAAAGCTTTCTACCACCTCTGCAAACACAAGACACTCTACATCGGTGAAGGAGAGCTGATTGTAGGCGAGCGTGGGCCCAAACCTAAAAGCTGCCCTACTTATCCGGAGTTGACTTGCCACAGAGTGGAGGATTTGGAGATTCTGAACAGTCGTCCGAAGACCTTCTATCATGTGGAACAGGAGACTTTGAGGGTTTACCGTGAAAAGATTATTCCCTACTGGCAGGGGCGCTCGATGAGAGACCGCATTTTTGCTCATATGTCAAAGGAGTGGCGGGAGGCTTATGATGCGGGTATCTTTACTGAGTTCATGGAGCAGCGTGCGCCTGGCCACACTGTTCTGGACGGCAAAATTTATCGCAAGGGGATGCTCGATTTCATTAAGGATATCCAAAATGCTCGTGCAAACCTGGATTTGGCCACAGACCCTGAAGGGCTGCAAAAGCTGGAGGCGCTGGTGTCCTTTGAGGTTTCCTGCAATGCCCTGATCCTCTTTGCAGAGCGTCACGCGGCTCTGGCCAGTGAGTTGGCCAGCGAGGAAGAATCGCCTGAGCGCAAAAAGGAGCTCGAACTCATTGCAAAAACCTGCATGAGGGTTCCGGCTTATGCTCCCAGGACTTTTTTTGAAGCACTTCAATATTACTGGTTCTGTCACCTTGCAGTGATTACTGAGCTTAATGGATGGGATTCTTTCAGTCCGGGACGATTGGACCAACATTTGTGGCCTTTTTATGAGCAGCAATTGAAGGAAGGGAGCTTAACGGCGGAGGCTGCCCGTGAAATGCTGGAGTGTTTTTTCATTAAATTTAACAATCATCCCGCTCCGCCCAAAGTGGGGGTAACTGCAGAAGAAAGTGGAACTTATACCGATTTCGCCAACATAAACCTGGGCGGCTTGTTGCCCGATGGCAGGGATGCAGTCAACGAGCTCTCTTACGTGATCTTGGATATCATTGACGAGATGCACCTTTTGCAGCCCAGCAGCAATATCCAGCTCTCACGTCGCAATCCCGATCGTTTTCTGAAACAGACTTTACGAGTCCTTGCCAAAGGATATGGGTTCCCCAGTGTTTTCAATGCGGATGCCGTTGTACAGGAGCAGCTTCGACAGGGTAAAAGCCTGGAAGACGCTCGTGCTGGTGGTTGTAGTGGTTGTGTGGAGGTCGGCGCTTTTGGCAAAGAAGCTTACATTCTTACTGGTTACTTCAACATGCCCAAGCTCCTGGAGCTGGCCCTCCATGAGGGAATAGACATGCGTACTGGCAAGAGGATCGGACCCAATATGGGGAAGGTCACCGATTTTAACGATTTTGAAGATGTTTTCGCTGCCTGGAAAAACCAATTTGATCACTTCCTTAAAATTAAAATGGCGGGTAACATGGTCATTGAGCAGCTTTACGCCAGCCAGATGCCGGCTCCTTTTTTGAGTGTGCTCACGGATGACTGTATCGCCAAAGGCAAAGACTATAATGCGGGAGGGGCGCGCTACAACAATAACTATATACAGTTTGTGGGGCTGGGGACGATTACAGACTCTTTAAGCTCTATTCACCAACTGGTTTATGAAGAGCAATCGCTCTCGCTGCCTTTATTGCTGCACGCTCTTGACGAAAACTTTGAAGGAGAGCTGGATGGCCAGTCACAGGAGGTGTTACGGCAAAGACTGTTGAACCAGGTTCACAAATATGGCAACAACAACGAAGAGGCAGACAAGCTGATGAGGCGAGTTTTTAACCATTGTGTGGAGTCTGTGGATGGTCTGCCGAATGCAAAAGGTGGCTGCTATCGGGCCGAGATGTTGCCAACGACTAGCCATGTGTATTTTGGAAGTGTAACGGCCGCCACTCCCGATGGCCGCAAGGCTGGCCAGCCGCTTTCAGAGGGGATTTCTCCGGTGCAGGGAGCTGATAGAAACGGACCAACCTCGGTCATTCAGAGCGCGGCTAAGATGGACCACTTGAAGACCGGCGGGACTCTGCTTAATATGAAGCTGACCCCCTCACTGGTAGAGGATGAG
>JAGVTF010000034.1 GCA_019136955.1 Verrucomicrobiota bacterium | reverse complement strand
TGTGGGCGATCTCTTTGCCATCCTTCAGAAAGTAGCCGCTGCTTGTCACCAACGTATCGGCCTTTTGCTGGCGCATCGCTTCAAAGGCGCCGATTACGCGGTCGCCGGCCTCATTGAGCTCGACATGGAAAGGCGGATGCTCCGAGTACGATTGGCCGCCGCCCAGTAGCAGGACGACATCGCAACGGGGCAGCTCCTCCAGTCGGACATTCTGATACGGTTTTTCCAGCGACCCCAGGAGGATGGCTGGCAGCGGGTAAGCGCCGGTCAGGGTCATGAAAAGAGACAGTGAGAGGCAGAAGAAACCCAGTTTGCGGTTTTTTTTGGAGGAAAGCAGGTAGACGCCGACCAGAATCAAAAGAAACCAGAGAAACCCGCACGTTGAGAGAATCGGCTTGAGCAGCCTGGGAATATATAAAAACGCATCCATCGCTAGTTACCAATCACCCAGTTCCAGCCCCACTCTTCAATCGCCATTTCTCGCGATTTCCAGTTCACGTCATAATAGCTCACCATTTCTTGAAAGCCTTTTATCCGGATCGGCTCAACAGTGGTACAGCTCTCTGCCAGCCTCGGTTCATCTTTGCGGAGCTGCTCATAGGTCTGTTGGCCAATCAAAATTTTCCCCACCTCGGCGCGGCGCTCGAGCCGACTGGCCAGGTTCACCTCACGCCCCACCACCGTATAGGCCAATGCGCTCTTGGAGCCGATAAAACCGACGATCGCCTCACCCGTATTCACCCCGATGCCGACCGAGAGCAGCGGCAGGAAATCTTTCTGCGGCTCATCGCGGCTCATCGCCTCCGCATTGAAGGCGGCTATCTTCTGGTTTTCGATTTGCCGCTCACGGTTCAGGAGGAAGATCGCCTCCTGCATCGCCACGGCTGCCTGTACCCCCGCCAGCGCATGGCGCATGTTCGGGGTCGGCTCACCCCAGAAGGCCATGACGCAATCCCCAATATATTTATCGAGCGTCCCTCCATGGTTCATAATGACATCGGTCATGAGTGAGAGGTAGATATTAATCGTTTTGAGAAGTCGTGCGCCGTGCAGGTCGCGGTATTCCTCGGCTTCCGCTCCGCGCAGACCATGCCGGCGGATGTGGCTCTCGGCCTGTTCATGCTCGTAGTTCATCAGGTCGGTAAAGCCGCGAATATCGGCAAAAAGAACCGTGACCACGCTCCGGCTCCCCTCGGTCTCGAGTTTGCCAGCCTGGGCGCAGCGCAGTATCTGGCGCGCCACCTTAGGCGAGAGCATCCTCTCGAAAATTCGCCCCAGCCGGTCGCGCTCCTCAGCCACTTCGCCTTGAAGTACCTGCTCGCGGCTCCAGCGCAAAAAAATACAGACCACCGAGGCCAAAGTCGCGCAACCCACAGGAACAACCAGTGGAACATCAAGTCCCACCGTCACCAAAAGCAGCAGCTCGATGAGTCCCAAAAAAACCAAAGATGAAAGACCAAAAATAAGTATCCGTGAAGCCGAGCTATACCAGGAAAGAAAGGTCCCCGAAAAGACCAGCGTTACCAGGAACAGAACACTCCCCCAATCTGGGAGCCGGACCAGAAGGCTCTCCGAGCCGGCATGACCGAACAGACAGGAGAGCACCCACAACTGATACTGAGTGAAGAACGATTCAATTTCCCAGAACAACACGCCTTCTTTGTCGCTGGCCTGATGCCCCAGAATGAAAAAGCCGACAATAACGCAAAGAATAGCCACCGCATAGGGAATGGCTTCGATGACGCTCTTTTTGAATACCAGGCTTTTATTTTTGCTTTTTGCACTCACCCCACAACCCCGCCGGCATTACTTTATAGAGATTACCCCCAAAGCGCCATTTAAAAATCAATGTCCCTAACATTCCGCATTGCTTCAAAAACAGTCACACCAAAATGTCATCCGAATATCTGGGGATAAATTTTGGAAAACAGAGTCGGCTATCAGAATTTTAATTGCCAGCATTTCGATATATTACTACAATGGGCTCGATAAGTTTTTGAATAGAAAACACCAGTAAAATGCTGAAAGATGTGCAACGACCTTACTTTTTTTACCAACGAAGAGGGAGCAAGGCTTCTTGATCGTTTTAAGCAAACGCTCGAAAACAACACTCAATATTTCGATGTTCTGGTCGGCTTCTTCCGCACAAGCGGTTTCTTCAATCTATATAAATCGCTTGAGAAAGTTGAAAAAATACGGATCCTCGTC
>JAGVTF010000030.1 GCA_019136955.1 Verrucomicrobiota bacterium | reverse complement strand
TCCAATCACCGTCCCTTCAACAGGTCCCGTCATCACTGGAAGACCACAGAGGTCAGCTGTCATCTGATTTAGCAGGGAGTCTTTGGAGCCGCCACCCACGATGTGGAGGACTTCAACGCTCTGGCCCGTGAGCTCATTGAGGGCGAGCATGGTTTCCCGATATTTCAAGGCCAGACTTTCACGCGCGCAGCGCATCAGTTCGCCTTCGGTTACTGGAATTGGTTGGCCTGTTTCCTTGCAATACTCCTGCATTGCTTTGGGCATGTCTGGAGGGTTCAAAAAACGGCTGTCATCCGGGTCAACTATGGAACGCAGAGGAGTAGCCTTGACGGCCATCTGCTCCAGCTCCGCGTATGTATAGTTTTTACCGTCTTTTTCAAAAGACTTTTTGCATTGCTGTACCAGCCACATACCCATAATGTTTTTTAAGAGGCGGTAAGTGCCATCTACGCCACCTTCGTTGGTCATGTTATGGGCCAGGGTTTCTGGAGTCAGTGAAGCATTTTGGATTTCCGCACCCATCAAAGACCAGGTTCCCGAGCTCAAATAAGCCCAATTAGCTGAGCCCGTCCTGGTCGTGGGGATAGCAGCAACTGCAGCCCCTGTATCATGAGTAGGGGGAGCAACTACTTTAACATTTTTGAGTCCCGTTATTTCAGCCAGGTTCGCTCTTAGCGTTCCCAAGTTAGTGCCGGGTTTTACAATTTCCGGCAGAAAGTGACTGGGGATATTTAATTTTGCTAAAAGCTCCTTGCTCCAATCGCGCTTGACTGCGTTGACAAACTGGGTGGTTGTTGCATTTGTAAATTCCACCACTTTAGCTCCACACATGCACCAATGGAGAAAATCGGGCATCATCAGAAAAGTGGCCGCAGAATCAAGAATATCAGGAGAGTGTTTCTTCCAGGCATGAAGCTGATAGAGGGAATTGAACTGCAAAAACTGCAGCCCTGTTTCTGCAAAAATATCAGCTTTGGGGACAGTCTGAAACACCTCTTCCATGGTACTGTCGGTGCGGGCATCACGATAGTGATAGGGCATTCCCAGAACTTCTTCCTCCTTGTTTAGCAGAACGAAATCCACTCCCCAAGTGTCAGCGCCGATAGAAACAATGCTTTCGCCAAATTTTTTGGCAGCATTGGACATACCCTGTTGGATTTCGCTCCAAAGACGCATAACATCCCAACGAATGGAATCACCAAAAAGGACGGGTCCATTTTCAAGTCGATGTATTTCCTCCAGTGTTAACTTAGAGCCATCCCAGCATCCAGCAATCACACGGCCGCTTTCAGCCCCCAGATCAACTCCCAAATATACTTTTTGATTCATAATAATTTTGCTTCTCTCTATTTTCTGTCTGCAGCAACCCCTTCAACCGGCATTGGCGCAGGAGCTGGAACTCTGAGTGCTTCACTGCTGGTTACAGAAGGGTCGGCCTTGATAATAGTCACATTTCCACTGGTATCACTTTCGGTAATTGCTTTGCCCATGTTCTGGATAGCATCACCTGCAACGTGGATGTTTTGAGTTGCCAGTTGGATGGTTTCTTTATCACTTAAGGTTAGGGTTTCAATATTTGCAGGTATATTTATTTGAGTTTCCTTCTCCTTTTCAAGCCCCAGATATCCACTCCAGCCGGTAATGACCGATGAGCCAAGCAGGACGGTAATACCGATGCCGAGCAGGGCCTTGGTTCTATTGCCTGTTCCTTTCCACTCCCCTAGGAGAATACCCAGAATAGTGGAAAACAGAATAGTAGATGCCATCAGCACTGCCCAGCCGACGTAGGCTTTATCTCCCATTGAGGGTTCTCCAGCTTTATTGCAGACGAACTGCATAACCCAGATTGCACCTGCAATTCCTGCGAAGATAACGTTACCAACCAGCGGGGCTTTGGCGTTGGTGTAATCTCCCAAAGTTTTATTTTTTAAGTTCAATGCTAAACACCAGATGCCATTTACCGTGAAGCCGCCCAACAACACGACGACCAATACTGGCATTCCTTGCCATACGTGGGAGGTCCCACCGACAATGGCCAGTCTTTGGATTTCAGCTCCGCTGTTTAGGCCATAAGCCATGCCGGCACTCATCAAACCGGAGAAGAGAGCAGCAATAATTCCCTTTTTAAAACTGTACTCAGCTACAGCTTTCTTTTTCTCTTCTTCAGGAAGCTCTTTTTCCTTGGAGATGCCAGCCCCTCCAATTAAAACAATACC
>JAGVTF010000134.1 GCA_019136955.1 Verrucomicrobiota bacterium | reverse complement strand
GATGGGAAACAGGTCTCAAACGCTGTCTTCCAATTGTCTCCAAGCTGAGAAGTAACCATCATTTTTACCATATCATTATCTTTGGAAATGATATCACTCTCGCTCCAGTTATAAGCAACCGGTCTAAGGCTGAGCAATTCAGCCGGCATGAAAATTATTGGCTTTGTATCGAGAGGGTGGAACGGTACACAGTAGGTTTTACCCATATAACGATATAGACCGTTGGCGATCCCCTGCTCCTGAACCACACGGTCTGTATAAGCAAACAGGTTAGGCAGAATTACCTTTGCAACCATACCGCCAGCTCTTTTCATTTCAACCCCTTCCAGAACGGCTACCAGAGGGAAGAGCTCTGTGTCCGTGATGCCAGCACGCACAAATTTTCGAGCCGTGGCCGTTACCATCGCACCCATGTCCGATTTCATACCAGCCAGGCCCCTGCTGATAGCATGAGAGTAATGAATGCCCATATCTCCCATCTGAAGTTCATTCAACACTTCTGCATAAAAGACATCATCACTTCTACTTGAAACTTGCAACAACCGGATTAGCCCCGATACATAACGGCGAAAACGAAGGTTTGCTTGCTGGAGTTCCGGAGTTTTAGCGGTTAAAAGAGCATGCGGGTCCACATAAACCAAAGAATCTCGGTTTACCAACGCATTAAAAACGCCACCCTTCTCCAACACTTCCGGAGAGACACCTAACAAGTCACTCAGTTTAGTACTCATATCTCAAAACCCTGCCCCATTCTCTCAAACTCTATTTACATTTGTCCAGCAGGAAGAGTATCTTACAACATACTATTATGTTTTTGTCATTAACTGCCGCTCAATTCTTTTCCATTCCAATCACTATTTACGGGGTCGTCATATTGTTTTGCGTATTTCAGAGCTTCAAGGTAAAGTGTGCGGGCGATGAGTGCAGGTGTTCTGGCTAGCGGTCTTATTTTATATCTCTGTTTTATAATAGCTCTCAGCTTTCATGAGTTTGCTCATGCCTGGATGGCGTCTCGCTGTGGTGATAACACGGCAAAAGCATTGGGGCGCCTCACTGTAAACCCGCTGGCGCATATTGACCCGTTGGGCACGGTGATCTTACCTTTACTCATGATTTTCATGCCGGCGATGGGAGCCGCCGGAGCTACTTTCAGCAACTTCGTAATCGGCTGGGCCAAGCCCGTGCCTGTAGACCCGCGTAACTACCGCAATGGGGTTCGTGATGACAACTTGGTATCTGTTGCCGGGCCAATATCTAATCTGATTCTGGCTTTTGCGACGCTGATTGTTTTCAAGATTGCGATAGCCAGCTTTGGACAGGGGCACGATTTTGCTAACGGGTTTACTGAGTTTTTACTGAACTTGGTCTATATCAATATCTTGTTGGCCTGGTTCAATATGATCCCTATTCCTCCCCTGGATGGCTCGCACTTGCTTAAAAACTTCACGCGTATGAGTTACCAGACCTATTTCTGGCTTAGCCAATGGGGTATTTGGATTCTGATTTTAGCGTTGAATTTCACTCCCTTACGTTACATCTTGAAGATGTTAATCTCCAAGACGCTTTACGGAATGGCTATTATTCTGAGACTTTAACTTGCCGTTTACACTGAAAGACTGGCCACTTAGCTTCTAAGAAACTCTGATGTTTTTTATGCTTAAATATCCTTGTTCTGCAAAGCTGTTTTCGATACTGTAGATACCATGAAGAAGATACTATTTGCCATACTGCTCATTCAGGCGGTGATCGGTTACGGAGCGCCCCTGGAACTTTTTGTTGCTCCCACAGAAAGAGGAGGCAGCGACCAAAACCCAGGAACACTTGAGAAGCCTCTGGCAACACTCTCTGCTGCCCGAGATGTTTTGCGTGAAATACAAAAAAAGACAATGCTCCCACCGGAAGAAGGCGCAGTTATCCATCTGCTCCCCGGCGATTACTACGTCGAGAATACGCTGGATTTAAACTATGGGGACAACGGGCGTATGGACCGAGGTTTTTTTTACCGTTATTACTCTGATACTGAGCCGGCTAGACTAATTGGTGGACGCTCCGTTACCAACTTTACCAAACTTGCCGTTTAATCTATCCAAAAACGACTCGCTCCAGAAACTTATGGAAAAATCTGGACCGCTGATTTAAAAGCATTGGGGATGAAAAATTTTGGCCAGCTTCGCTCCAGAGGTTTTGCCAGACCAACTCATCCAGCCCACTGCGAGCTCTTCTACGACGGC
>JAGVTF010000308.1 GCA_019136955.1 Verrucomicrobiota bacterium | reverse complement strand
ATGGAGCGCTGCTGGATGGATACTCGTCAAATTGAGGCTGCCCGCGTAGCGGTCACGCGCTCAATGAAGCGCCGTGGGAAAGTATGGCTGAGAGTGTTTCCGGATAAACCGGTTACCAAGAAGCCGCTGGAAGTTCGCCAAGGAACTGGTAAAGGTGCTGTTGATACTTGGGTGGCTGTGATTCGTCCGGCCAATATCATACTGGAAGTAGAGGGTATCACTGAGTCTCAGGCTCGCGAGGCAATGCGCCTTGCTGCCTGCAAACTCCCGATTCGAACCAAGTTTGTCGCGCGCCATCGTGCTGTGAATGCATAGGAAAAAGTATGAAAATATCTGAAATTCAAGATCTGACCCTCCAGGAACTCCTTGCAAAAGGGCGTGATCTCCGAGTGGAGCTCTTTAACCTTCGTTTGCTGAAGGCCAGCAGTCAGCTCGAGAAATCTCACCGGATTCGCTTCATTCGCCGCGACATCGCGCGCATTGAGACGCAAATCGCCAAACTGCGTAAAAAAACAGCCTAAATTAAAGAGATATGGAAAAAGTTGAAGTAAAAAAACCAGTTCGCAAGGAAAGGACAGGAAAGGTTGTCTCGGACAAGATGAATAAAACCATCGTAGTCGAGGTGGCCCGACGTCATGCGCATCCTCGCTTTAGGAAGGTTGTTACGACCAAGAAGAAGTTCTATGCTCATGATGAGAAGCAGGAGGCTAAGATTGGCGATACCGTGTGCATTGAGGAAACCAGGCCGCTTTCCAAGACCAAGCGTTGGAATTTGGTCAAAATAATCAGACACGCTAACGTCTAAGAGGAGAAACTGAAGAATGTTACAAATTCGTAGTATTTTAAATGTTGCTGATAACACAGGTGCACGCAAGGTGGCTTTCATCGGTGTGCTGGGCCCGAATCAGCACTTTGGACGCGTGGGCGATATTATCAAGGCTCACGTCAAGGAAGCGACTCCCGATGGTACTGTAAAGAAAGGTGATGTGGTCAACGCAGTCGTGGTTCGCACCAGAAAGGCGATCCATCGCAGGGATGGCTCTTCGGTACGCTTTGACAGTAACGCAATTGTTATTGTTGACAAAGATAACAACCCCAGAGGAACACGTATTTTCGGCCCTGTAGCTCGTGAATTGCGTGATAAGAAGTTTTTGAAAATTATTTCGCTTGCCCCGGAGGTTGTCTAAGGTTATGGAAAAGTTTGCAAAAGATAAAAAAAGTGCTCTCAAAGCGATCCGGAAGGGTGACACGGTAGTGGTGATCTCCGGCAGCAGGAAGGAGAAGCATGGAAAACCGGCATTGCGCGGTCAGCGCGGCAAGGTTCTGTTTGTGATGCGCGATAAACAGCGCGCAATCGTTGAGGGGCTAAATCTGATCAAACGGCATACCCGCCGCTCTCAGATCAATCCCAATGGTGCCATTATTGAGAGAGAGGGACCTATTCACATTTCAAACCTCATGAGGGCCGAGCTCTATGATGCGCGCCAGAAAAAAAGAGAGGCTGCAAAGTAAGGATATAGATGAAAGCTAACAGACTCTATCAAAAGTATGTGGACAAGGTGCGTCCTTCCCTGGTGGAAACCTGGAAGTATAAAAACGTACATGAAATTCCACAGTTGGAAAAAATCGTGGTCCGTATGGGGTGGAACACCTCTACGGAAAAGGGTGCGGTGGATGATGCCACTAAGGAACTGATGACAATTACGGGCCGCAGACCTGTCCCCGACCGAGCACGCAAAAGCGTGGCTAACTTTAAACTGCGCAAAGGACAGCAAATTGGTTGCCATGTAACCCTGCGCCGTGAAGTGATGTTTGAATTCCTGGACCGCCTGATAGCAACGGCGTTGCCTCGTATTCGCGACTTCCGTGGTATTTCACCCAAGTCCTTTGACGGACGCGGCAACTACTCCATTGGAGTGGACCAGCAGGTGATCTTCCCCGAGATTGACGCCGACAAGGTTAAAAGAAACCAGGGAATGGATATCACTATTGTGACTACCGCAAAAACAGATGCGGAAGCTCTTGATCTACTGAGAAAACTCGGTATGCCTTTTACCGGGAAACAATAATTACTATGGCTAAAAAGTCTTGGATCGAACGTGAAAAGAAAAAGCGTGAACTGGTAGCAAAGTATGCTGCCAAGCGCGCAGAGTTGAAGGCCAATCATGATTACGCCGCACTGGCAAAGTTGCCCCGCAACTCCAGCACCGTGCGCCTCGTAAACCGTTGTACGCTCACCGG
>JAGVTF010000212.1 GCA_019136955.1 Verrucomicrobiota bacterium | reverse complement strand
CGGGGTTCACCGCCTGGCCCAACGTGAAAAGCTCGGCACACTCAAGGTCACCGCTTTTAACGTCAACGACTCCTGCACCAAGAGCAAGTTCGATAACCTCTACGGCTGCCGTGAGTCTTTCCTGGACGGAATTAAGCGTGCGACTGATGTGATGATCGCCGGCAAGATCGTCGTCGTCGCCGGCTATGGCGATGTCGGCAAAGGCTGTGCCCAGAGCGCCCGCGGCATGGGTGCCCGTGTGCTCGTGACGGAGATCGACCCTATCAATGCGCTCCAGGCCGCCATGGAAGGCTTTGAGGTCGTCCTGATGGAAGAGGCCTGCAAGAGCGGCGATATCTTTGTAACCACTACCGGCAACGTCGACGTCATCACCCGTGAGCATATGGATCAGATGAAGAGCGACGCCATCGTCTGCAATATTGGCCACTTTGATTCTGAAATCGATATTAACTCGGTTTTCAGCGATCCCACCCTCAAGCGGGTTGAGATCAAACCGCAGGTCGATATGCTCGTCTGGCCCAACGGCAAGCGCCTCTTTGTACTGGCTGAAGGCCGTCTGGTCAATCTCGGCTGTGCCAGCGGCCATCCCAGCTTCGTGATGAGTGCCAGCTTTACCAATCAGGTTCTGGCCCAGATTGAGATGTGGCAGAACCGCAATACCGGCAAGTACGGCAAAAAAGTCTATATTCTCCCCAAAGTTCTTGATGAAAAGGTTGCACGCCTCCATCTGGAAAAACTCGGTGTGAAGCTGACTAAAATGAATCAGAAACAATCCGATTACCTTGGCGTCCCTATCGAAGGACCTTACAAGGCTGAGAATTACAGATACTAGAGGGAGTATTTACCCCAAAAATCAAAGAGAGCCGCACCCTCATGCGGTTCTTTTTTTACAAATTTTCCCCCTCTTCAGAGGTTCATCGTACCCACAAAAAAAACCTGGGATATCCCAGGTTTTCAATTCTATATATAAAAAGGAAAGTACTATTCCTCGCTCGGCTTCCAATTCCGCTTGGGCGGTCTGACAACCAGCCCCTTCTTGATGGCCTTAGCACTCACACGGATATAACGAACCTCACCATCCACCAGCGCACGAACACGCTGCAGATTGGGGTAAAAGCGACGCTTGGTGATTCCAGTCACATGCTGGCCAATACCACCTTTTTTCTTCGCTTTACCACTGCGCCATATAATGCTCCCTTTGATGGGGCGCTTTCCTGTTAATTGACAAATACGTGCCATACTTACTCTTCTCTCTCTGCTGCGCTTCTCTCTCTAAAATAGAGAGCAGACATTATTATATTACCCAAGCCACGAGTCAAGGCACTTATGCACTAAATTTTCCTTTCGCTCCGGATAAACCTTTTAGTACATCCTCCGCCAGCTCTGGCCTGTTCATGACTTCGAGGTGGATTCCGTCCACACCCTCGCTCATTAAATCTTGAATTTGATGGATGGCGTACTCGACGCCAGCGCGGTACATATCCTGGTCCGATTCACCGTATTTGTCAAGCATCATAAAAACATCCGGCGGCATTGATGCGCCGCAAAGGCTTAAAATACGCCGTATCTGCCGGCTGTTAAAAATCGGCATCACCCCAGGGACAATCGGCACCGTAATCCCCATCTTTCGCACCGTATCGCGGAAGTGGTAAAAAAGCCGGTTATCGTAAAAAAGCTGCGTCACCAAAAGGTCCACGCCACTATCGACCTTCAGCTTCAGGTTTTCCCAATCCTCATCAATATAGCGGCTGTCACGGTGCCCCTCCGGATATGCCGCTGCGGCGATGCCAAAGCTCCCCCTGCTTCGGATATACTCTATCAGCTCTGAGGCATACTTAAACTCACCCCGCAAAAAGTCAAACTCCGGCTGCTCCCGGGGCGGGTCCCCTCTGAGCGCCAGGACGTTCGAGACGCCGTTTTCTTTCAGCTCCGCCAAAATTCGGTCCATTTCTCCGCAAGTCTGCCCCACACAGGTCAGGTGCGCAACAGGCTCCAGTCCGTGCTCCTGTTTGATGCGCGACGCAATTTCGATGGTCCTGCCGCGCGAGCTGCCCCCGGCCCCATAGGTAACGCTGATATAGCTCGGGGAGTACTGCTTGAGACTGCCGATCAGGCGCATCACGTTTTCCAGTGGCACTTCCGGCTTGGGCGGGAATACTTCAAAGGAGAGGACAGGGACCGTGGATTTATAAATTTCTGAAAGCTTCATTTATTCTGGAGTTTTAAGAGCCGAGGATACAAAAACCGCACCCTCACCAGTACTT
>JAGVTF010000248.1 GCA_019136955.1 Verrucomicrobiota bacterium | reverse complement strand
CTATTCCAACAATCATAATGGCTCTCTACAAGATAAGCTTCATGGCGACTAAAATCAAAAGCAGACCAAATATCTTTTTTAAAACAGCAATACTTAGCCAGTGGCAAAGATAGGCGCCCAGTTGGGCTCCCAAAATCGCTCCAACAACTATCAAAATAATCATCCCCCAGTGAGTAATAGAAGCTGCTTTCATATGGCCGATAACTCCAGAAAGAGCTGTTGGAATGATCACAATTAAAGAAGCTGTCACGGCTTGCCTGAAGTCAAACTTCAGAAAAGTAAGCATTAAGGGGATTAGGACAACTCCTCCCCCAATTCCCAAAAGCCCACTTGTAGTGCCAGCAATCAGCCCGACCAATACAGCCAGTATATAAGTTAACACCCCCATTTATTCAATTTCCTCTGTTATTTTTCTAACTCTTCCAGAAAGGATAAAAAGTAGCCCGGCCACTCCCAGTGCAAACCAGACTATTCTCATAAACTGCCTGGAAATTAACATTCCCTGACTTTCCCTTCCTTCTTGAAGAGTCCTGCTTTGCTCCATTTCAGCCACATCTCCTCCAAGTACAATTTCACGGTCCACAGCCGGCTCCAAGGTTTGCACATCAACAAACTCGACAATTGCCACTGGAGGTTGAGCCACCTCTGCTTCATGGATATTGCCTGCAATCAAGCCTGCAATCAGATTGCCCAGTGCGCTGGATAAAAACCAGATGCCCATCATTTGCCCAACCAGCTTTTTGGGAGAAAGCTTGGAAACAGTGCTTAACCCTACTGGGCTCAGGCAGAGCTCTCCCAGCGTGTGTATCAGATAAGTGGAAATAAGCCATGTTGGCCATACCTGCCCCTGATCACCTACCATTCTGGCACCAGCCGCTATAACTAGGAAGCCCAGAGCGAGTAAAAGCAAACCGATAGCGAACTTGATGATAAGTGGCGGGTTGCAATTATACTTGGCCAAAGCCGGCCA
Organism: Verrucomicrobiota bacterium; assembly: GCA_019136955.1. Lineage (GTDB taxonomy): Bacteria > Verrucomicrobiota > Verrucomicrobiia > Limisphaerales > UBA1412 > UBA1412. Next base: position 10,110 of record JAGVTF010000248.1, on the reverse strand, counting down.
GGCTGAAGCGACCATGGGCGCCAGGACAACTATAAAAACGGGGTTCAATGATTGAAACCAACTGGCAGGAACTGGGTTGAGATAACTGAGCCAGGTAGCTGGCAGAATTCCCGCTAAGCCGCTCAGATCGCGGCAGGTATAGCGCTCAGCGAAAATATTCAAAGAAGACCCTGCCTGCTCAAAGCCAGAAAAAAACATGGCGGATGCTACAAAAAGCAAAGCGATTACCCCTACACGTTTTTTCTCTACTGTCGTAAGTCCTGCCAGGAAAAAGGCATACAAGAAGAAAAGCAGCGCCAAACCCAAAATCAAAAGAGCAGCCTTTTCTGCCAACAGGACCGGTTCTAGGGAGATAACTCCTGTCATGAGCAAACACACTCCTGCAAATAAAAGGAAGAGCCCAACACCCAGAATGCTCCAGTCGCGCTTTTTACTCATCCTGTTTTCATCAATACGATCTGGTTGACTCTTTTTGTCCAGCTTCCCAATATCACCCAGGTAGTGGCCAGTCAGTTTAAACTGAATCAATCCCAGAATCATCCCCACGCCTGCAGCAGAAAAGCCTAAATGCCAATTGATATTTTCTCCCAAATACCCCACCAATACGGAGCCAATAGCGGCACCCACATTTATCCCCATATAAAAGATGGTAAATCCAGAGTCCTGCTTCACTCCACCTTCGGGATAAAGCAGGCCAACCATTACGCTTATATTGGGTTTAAGCAGCCCTGTCCCCATAACAACAAAAAGCAGTCCCAGAAAAAATGTCTGAATTGATGGAAAAATTAAGGTGAACTGGCCAATGACGATCAAGATGCCACCCAAAAAAACGGCATTCCTTGCACCAATCAGTCGGTCGGCCACCCAGCCTCCCGGCAGAGATGCCAGGTAGATTGAGGCCGTGTACAGCCCATAAATTGCAGCGGCTGTTTTATCGTTCAAGCCCAGACCACCATTTTGGACAAGCGCGGTAAGGAACAGGATGAGAATCCCTCTCATCCCGTAAAAACTGAAACGCTCCCACATCTCAGTAAAAAAGAGTGTACGGAGCCCCCTGGGGTGGTTTTTAAACCCAAACATACTGAAATTTAGTATAAAAAAGCTGGGCCAGAGGTCAATTTCTTAATTTTAAAACATTGCTGAGAAGGGGCGACTCGATAAAGCGCCCCCTCTGCCTAAGCTGTTAAATAGTATTATCAGTCAGCGACTATAATATCAGCATGATATTCCTGGATAGACTTGATGACAGCTTTGCCCTGCTTCATAGCGGCTATTCCAAGGACGGATGCATAGGCCGCTGCCGCTGTCGTTATATATGGAACCTTCAGCTTTACGGCAATTCTACGTATCGCACCATCATCATCCTGGCTCTTTTTACCCAAAGGAGTGTTAATCACCAGATGTATTTGGTTGCTCATTACTTCATCTGCCACGTTGGGTCGCTGCTGGGAGTGAATTTTGTGAGTCAGAGAACACTTCACTCCGTTTGACTGCAAAAACTTAAAAGTCCCTTCAGTAGCTTTAATCTGGAAACCAATTTCCTGGAACTTCCTTGCAGTGGGCAGTATTCCTTCTTTATCTCTGTCTGCTACCGAAATAAACACGATCCCTTCCAGTGGCAAAGCAGGTTGGGCAGCCTCTTCTGCTTTGAAGTAGGCCAGCCCAAAGCTGGGCGCCATGCCCAGCACCTCGCCAGTGGAGCGCATTTCCGGACCCAAGAGCGGGTCTACCTCGGGGAACATCGCAAAGGGGATTACTGCTTCCTTGACGCCGTAATAAGGAATGGTGCGCTCTTTGAGCTGCAAGTCCTTCAGCTCGGCCCCCAGCATCAGTTGAGTTGCCAGACTGGCCATAGGTACGTTACAAACCTTGGAAACAAGAGGCACAGTACGTGAAGCCCTCGGATTGGCCTCTATTACATAGACAACGTTGTTAGCAATGGCATACTGAATGTTCATTACCCCTTTAACATTGAGTGAGGCGCCAATTCGGACGGAATAATCCTTAATGGTCTGAACATGCTTTTCTGAAAGTGTCACAGGCGGAATGGCGCTGGCAGAGTCTCCAGAGTGGATGCCCGCCAGTTCAATATGTTCCATGACTGCCGGGACAAAGGCGTCAGTGCCATCGGCAAGCGAGTCCGCTTCGGCTTCAATTGCATTTTCCAGGAAGCGATCGATTAGGATTGGTCGATCAGGCGTTACCCCGACCGCATTGGCTACATATAGATCCAGAGCCTCCTGGTCGTATACAATCTCCATGCCGCGACCACCCAGCACATAGCTGGGGCGCAACATTAAGGGGTAACCAATCCGCTTGGCAACCTCTTTAGCTTCCTCAAGATTACTGGCTATTCCAGAAGCAGGCATTGGAATCCCCAAGTTGTCCATCATTTGACGAAAACGATCTCTATCCTCAGCCAGATCAATCATGTCAGGAGAAGTGCCAAGTATCTTTACTCCGGCAGCAGCAAGCTGATTGGCCAAGTTAAGCGGAGTCTGCCCGCCAAACTGAACAATCACCCCTTCAGGCTTTTCTGACTCATAAATACTCAAAACATCTTCTACCGTTAGGGGCTCGAAATAAAGCCTGTCCGAAGTATCATAATCCGTTGAGACTGTCTCTGGATTGCAGTTGACCATAATGGTCTCATAGCCCATTTCGCGAAGCTTGAAAGCTTCATGGACACAACAATAGTCAAATTCAATTCCCTGCCCGATCCGGTTTGGCCCCCCCCCCAGGACCATAATCTTTTTACGATCGCTTTTCTCCAGCTGGCATTCATCTGAATTGTAGGTTGAGTAATAGTAGGAGGCATTTTCCACACCGCTGACATAAACTTTGTGCCAGGTCTGCTTAACGCCCAAAGCGATGCGCCTTTTGCGCACCTGCTCTTCACGTAGTCCCAGTATCTGCGCCAGGTATTTATCTGCGAATCCATCTTTCTTGGCTTTTATCAGCATTTCATCCGGCGGCAACGCCCCCTTATATTGAAGGAGCTGCTCTTCGAAAATAACCAGCTCCTTCATCTGCTCAATAAACCAAGCTTTGATTTTTGTTAATTGATGAAGCTGCCCAACGGTAGCTCCCTTACGTAAAGCCTCATACAATATCCACTGACGTTCACTACTTGGAGTGCTCAGTTTTGCAAGCAGCTCAGTCAGAGGTAATTGATTATAGTTGCTGGCAAACCCCAAACCGTAGAGGCCGTTTTCCAGAGAACGAACCGCCTTCTGAAAAGCCTCTTTATAGTTCTTGCCAATACTCATTACCTCTCCCACTGCTTTCATCTGCGTTCCCAGTTTGTCTTCCGAGCCTTTGAACTTCTCAAAAGCCCAGCGGGCAAGCTTAACTACCACGTAGTCATCTGGAGCAACGTAGTGGTCCAAAGTTTTTCCATTCCGATAAGGAATATCTGAAAAGTTCAGCCCTACAGCAAGCTTGGCCGAAATCAGTGCAATGGGAAACCCAGTCGCCTTTGAGGCCAAAGCCGATGACCTTGAAGTCCGTGGGTTAATTTCAATAATCACGACACGTGACGTTTCGGGATCATGCGCCAGTTGCACATTCGTGCCGCCAATAACCTTAATTTCTTCTATGATTTTGTGCGCATATTCCTGAAGTTTGGTTTGTATAGCTGGAGAAATCGTCAGCATTGGCACCACACAGAAACTATCGCCAGTATGCACCCCCATCGGGTCTACATTTTCTATCATGCATATTGTGAGAAGCTTGCCTTTTGAGTCGCGTACAATTTCCACTTCCAGCTCTTCCCAGCCCAAAAGAGACTCTTCAATCAACACCTGGTTAACAATCGATGCCGCCAACCCCCTTTTGGCAACTGTGCGGAGTTCTTCAATGTTGTAGACCAGCCCTCCACCAGTTCCTCCCAAGGTATATGCCGGCCGGATCACTACTGGATACCCCAGCTCTGTGGCCACTTTTTCAGCCTGCTCTAGAGAGTGTACGGTTTTGCTTCGTGGCATCTCTATCCCAAGCCGTTCCATGGTCTCTTTGAAAATGGTTCGGTCTTCGCCTTTTTCTATTGCCTCAGCTTCCACCCCTATGATCTTCACACCATATTTCTCAAGCACACCCGCCTTATCTAGCTGAGAACTAAGATTTAGGGCTGTCTGTCCTCCAAGGTTGGGCAGCAGGGCGTCTGGTCGCTCTTTTGCTATAATTTCAGTGAGAGTTGGCACGTTCAGTGGCTCTATGTAAGTAACATCAGCCATTGAGGGGTCCGTCATGATCGTAGCCGGATTTGAATTGACTAGAACTATGGTAACCCCCATTTCCCGAAGAGCCTTGCAGGCTTGTGTTCCAGAGTAATCAAACTCACAGGCTTGCCCGATGGTGATAGGGCCCGAACCAATAATGAGAACCTTTTTGATATGATCGTGTTTTGGCATATTTTCAGAGCTCATTGGCACCGCTGAGGCATAGTATCCCCTCAAGACAGGGAGGTTCGCTTGCTGGCGCAGCGCCAAGTCACTAAAAAGCTAGTTTTTCATATTTTCTTTCTGCCGTCCAGTGCGAACATGAGCTTAGTTAAACGCTCGTAAACTTTTCTCCTCCCCAACCCTCTCTATGCGTCAACTTTTCTTCTGTGACAAAACGAGATAATTTATAGAAAAAAGCAAAAACACATCCTATTCTTTAGATTTTTAAAAAATATTATTTTTTAACCTAAGATGATCACTTCATTATATTCCAGTTTCATTCCCTCTGTTTAAAGCGCAGATAGCTTCTTCATTGATTTGATCCATTTTATACTCTAGAATGGAGAGTGAGCTGTATGAAACACTCTCACGATTTTGAAAAACCTATTTTGGAACTCCAACAGAAGCTGACCGAGCTGAAAGAGCAAGCATCAAGCTCAACCAGACCTTCAGCCTTCAAGGCTAAAATACGCAAATTGGAGAAGCAGCTGCAAGAAACTCAAAAAAATATCTATAGCAAGCTGACAGCCTGGCAACGCATCCAAGTGGCACGTCACCCCCTGCGTCCTTATACATTGGACTACATTAAAAGGATTTTCACAAATTTTATCGAGCTGCATGGAGACCGCAGGTTTAGTGATGACCACGCCATGGTGGGTGGGTTTGCCAAACTGGATGACGAGAGCGTCGTAGTCATCGGAACCCAAAAAGGCCGCGATACTCGAGAAAATATCTTTCGGAATTTTGGTTCTGCTCATCCCGAGGGGTACCGCAAGGCTATCCGTCTCATGAAGTTGGCTGACAAATTTTCTCTTCCCATTGTTACTCTCATTGATACTGCAGGAGCTTTCCCAGGAATCAGCTCCGAGGAGAGACACATCGGTGAAGCCATTGCGGTAAACTTGCGTGATATGTTCCCCTTAAGAGTCCCCATTCTAAGCGCAGTGATTGGGGAAGGTGGCAGCGGAGGAGCTTTGGGAATTGGTATTGCAAACCGAGTCCTTATTTTAGAAAACGCCTACTATTCTGTCATTAGCCCGGAAGGATGCGCCGCTATTCTTTGGAAAGACAGAACTGCAACGCCTAAAGCGGCAGAGGCCCTCAAGGTTACGCCCAAAGACCTCTTAGAGCTTGGGGTCGTTGATGAAATTGTGGACGAGCCGCCTGGTGGGGCTCATGGCGACCACGCTGGAGCAGCTCTCTTGCTAAAAAATGCGCTTGTCGCCCACCTTGCAGAACTTAAAAAGCTTTCTCATGAGGAGTTGATCGCTCAGCGTTATAAAAAGTTCCGTATTTTGGGACGTTTTATCGAAATTCCCGATGAAGACTCTATGGAGGAAATGAAGAAAACTACGCTGAGCCCCTAAGAAAAGAGAATTGAAAAGAGAATTAATGGTATCTTTGTATCCACTAACTTTTGAGCCGATCTTCCTTGAACGCATTTGGGGTGGGAGGAGACTTGAATCCATTTATGGCAAAAAGCTTCCCCCTGATATATCTGTGGGTGAATCTTGGGAAATAGCAGACCGACCTGGCACAGAAAGCATTATCGCTAACGGCCCCCTGCAGGGAAAAACTTTACGTTGGTTAATGGAAAACCACCAGGAAGCGATAATGGGTAAAGCCAAAGACTTGGAAGGAAGATTTCCTCTCTTAATCAAAATACTGGACGCCCATGAAGACCTCTCCGTACAGGTTCACCCGCCTCAAGAGCTGGCTCTTGAACTGGGGGGGGAAAGCAAGACCGAAATGTGGAGAATCACACATGCCGAGGCTGGGGCTTGCATCTTTACCGGCTTCAAAAAAGGAGTTACACGGGAAGCTTTCCTGGAGGCCCTTGAGCAAAAACAGGTCGCCTCTTTACTGCACAGCAACCCCGTACAGCAGGGAGACTCTATTTTAATTCCTTCTGGGGGACTACACTCACTGGGTGCAGGGGCCATGGTGTTTGAGTTCCAGGAAAATTCTGATACCACCTATCGTGCCTATGACTGGGATCGTCTCGACTCTCATGGCAACTCTCGAGAGCTTCACTTGGAAGAAGCCCTGCAGAGCATTGACTTTGACTATATCGAACCCCCTTTAATCCAGTCAAAGTTTTCAAGAAATAAAGCGATCAGCTCACGCCTGCTGGTCAATGATCCTGCTTTTATTTGCGATGAGTATATGGTGAGGAAAAATCAGCGCTTCTATATTAGCAATATCGTTCCCGTTGTTTTAGCAATCATCTCAGGAGAGCTGATTCTTACGGGAAATGGAGAGTCACTCCATCTGAAGCCAGGGCATTTTGCTTTGCTGCCCCCTGGTCTTAAAAGAACAACCATTGAATCCGTTACTAAAACAAATTACTTAATGTGCCAACCTCAGGCAGTTGAAAAGTAGCATACAAAGCAGAAAATGAAAATTTTCACCTTAAGTCGCATTATTACATGGGCTGTAAACTCTCTTGCGGTGCTCGTCGCTGCAAATGTGGTTCCTGGGATTAGCTATGAAAACAACTATATCACGCTTATTCTTGCCGCCCTGGCATTAGGCATTCTTAATACACTTCTCAAGCCAGTACTGATTGTTTTGGCCTTTCCCCTTTTAATGGTAACCGCCGGCCTCTTCTACTTTTTCATCAATGCACTACTGCTATTGCTGGTCGCTTTTCTTGTCCCTTCTTTCCATGTCGACGGATTTGCCGCCGCTCTCTTTGGAGGATTGATCATTAGCTTCGTTTCAACCTTTACCAACTTCATTATCGGAAAAAAAAGGCTAATTTTACGAGCTTCCCAATCAGCACAAAGCAGTCCAAAACAGACGCTCAACAATTCCGATGATGACGACAATCCGGTTATAGACGTCTAGTGCTATCATGGTTGTGAATTTTATTTTAGGTGGCGTTTGCATTGTTAGCTTTTTAGTTCTTTTGTGGCAATGGCTTGAAGCGGCTCGCTACCCACTTCATACCCGTTTCAAAGAAACGCCCCACTCTCCTTCCCTCACCCTTTTTAAGCCCTTAAAGGGATGTGATGCCCGCACGATAGAGTGCCTTTGCTCCTGGCTGGAGCAAGACTATAGTGGAGACATCCAGTTCTTGTTTGGAGTCGCAGAATCTGCTGATCCGGTCGTTTCTCCGCTGCAAAAGCTTTTGGCAAAGTTTCCAGGAAAAGAAACTAAAATTATCTTTTGCCCCGAGCTCAAAGGGCAGAACAGAAAAGTTTCCTCACTTGTTCAGATGGCGCCCGAGGCAACCGGCGCTGTATGGGTGTTGAGCGATGCTGATATTTTGGCACCACCGGACCTTCTTAAAAACCTGGTTCAACCACTTCAGGACTCGTCGGTCGGCGCAGTGAATTCTCTTTATCGAATTATAGCGCCAGATAGTTTTTCTGCATCTCTTGAAGCCATTGCCGTTAACGCAGACTTCTGGAGCCAGGTGGTCCAAAGTTTACGGCTGGGAAAGCAGGATTTTTGCCTGGGTGCAGCTATCTGCATGGACGCCGAAGTCTTTAAAAAAACAGGAGGCTTTGAACCTATTTCGGATCTTCTGGCAGATGACTACCACATTGGAAATCGGATATATAAAAGTGGAAAAAGCATTGCCCTCTCCACGCTGGTAGTCGATTCCATTATCCCCCCAACAAATCTTGCGAACATTTGGAAACATCAACTTCGTTGGGCCCGAACAATTCGCTTTGAACGCCCTATTTCTTACGCTCTGAGCATTATTTCTAACACTACTTTTTGGGCCCTCCTGTGGCTATTTGCCGGCACCTGGGAGTTTCGATATCTTATTTGCCTGCCAGTACTCTTGATTCGAGCAATTGCAGTTAATAGCCTGAGAAGCAAAATAGAACAAAGGTCAATAAGCTGGTGCACCGTCTGGCTGGCCTGGGTCAAGGATCTCTTTCAGTTCGCCCTCTGGCTCGGAGCGTTCACCGGAAGGCACGTCATTTGGCGTGGGGTTAAGCTCCGCGTTCGTAAAGGCGGTGTTTTAGAACCGCTAAACTAATACAAAATGAACCAACTGCCCAAGCACTCAGTCTGGATGTCTGTCCTCTTGATTTCTTTTTTTGAATTCAGCTTGGCTGGTGTTGCTTTATTCGTAGGACTTTTTATCAATATCAATCCTTTCGATAAACTTCACTTCACCTGGATTGCGGTTCGTGGAGGAGTGTTAACCGTTTCTATTCCCCTTTTTTTGTTTGTTTTACTCTTAAAAAGCAAAAGTTTGAGGTTTCAAAATGAAGTACTCCAGCTTAAACGTCGGCTTGGTAAATTTTTTAAACAATGCACCCTCTTACAATTTCTTTTAATTTCTATTTCTGCCGGAGTTGGTGAAGAATTTCTTTTCCGTGGCCTCTTGCAGGAAGGCCTCATCCACCTTGTAGGCGCATGGCCTGCTCTGATCATTACCGGAGTCCTCTTTGGTATGGCACACTGGGTCAGCAACTATTACTTTATTTATGCCACTTTTATGGGGATGTTTTTGGGTGCCCTTTACTGGCAGAGCGGCAATCTTCTGGCTCCCATAATTTGCCACGCTTTATACGACTTTGTCGTTCTCATCTTTTTAACACACCGGACTTTTAAAAAACTGAAAGACTAAATCTTTCAAAATTCTTCAGCATCACCCCACATTTGTCCTACCCCCATCTCTATAAAGGATTATTCAGCTTCCCAATGGAGAATATCACGTTTTGGGAGGAACCCCTGAAGACCGGTTTCTCCTCCATCAATACATCAGTCTCAACTTGCAAGACTTCAGAATCTCTTTTGCTAACAAAAGAAAAGTTGAAAAACTTTCTTTGCTTTTAAAAACCTTAGCTAACTCAGACTAAAGGGGTTCCCCTGCATATTGTCAGTACACAGACGTATTCTGCTTTTTTCTTTTTGAGCACACGTGCCACTTCATTGCAGGTGGCACCAGTGGTCAAAACATCATCCACCAGCAGAATACGTTTGCCGGCCAAGCTATCAGGAGAAAAAACTTTAAAAGCCCCACTCAAGTTTTTAATACGTTCTTCGCGGGATAATTTTGTTTGAGTCGGAGTATTCTTTACCCGATGGACCAGTTCCGTATTTAAGGGAATACCACTGTGATTTGATAAAGCTCTTCCCAACCTCTGAGCTTGATTAAAGCCGCGCTTTTTCTCTTTTACAGGAAAGAGAGGAACCGGGACAATCATCTCCCAGTCAGAAAAGTTAATCCACTTTGAAGCGCACTCCAAAAGCAACTCACTTAACCAGGGCTCAATCCAAAGGCTTCCACCATATTTATATTTGTAAATGGCCTGTAGGGGCAAACTGTCAGTCTGTGCAGCTGCACGAGCCCAGTCAAAGTAAGGCGGTGTGAAGCGGCAGGGCTCGCAAACAAAGCTTTTCACACCTGTAAAGTTTCCAGGAAACATGTCTCCGCAAACCCTGCAAAAAGGAGCCTCAATGGGAGCAAGTTTTCCCCTGCACAACTCGCAAATATAACCTTTTTCTTGTAACGCTTCCCTCTGAAAGCAGAACTGGCAAACTTCGGGATAGAAAAGCCTTAGCAGAGAGTCGATCGGTGGCTTAATCCACCTTGCTAAGAAAGATGCTCTTGGCGACATACAGGCAAAAATTTATAGGCTAAAAAAACAAATATTAGCAAAAGAATTGAGGCTAACCAACCATCAATCAGGTTTGAAGT
>JAGVTF010000241.1 GCA_019136955.1 Verrucomicrobiota bacterium | reverse complement strand
AGGCTTACTTTAGCAAACGTATCTGCTAAAGTATAGAGCATAGGAAAACTCTTCGATGTTTTCTTCTTTTGCGGATTTGTTACCTGCTGATGCTGGGAGCTAGCTCTTTATTCGCTATTTACAGGTTTACGGGAAGACGTTTTGAGAATAAAATAGAGACCATGTTTACGGGAATCGTAGAAGAAACAGGCATCGTAAAGCAAATCAAACAGGGTGATAAGTCTATCGAGCTCGCGATTACTGCCAAGCTCTGCGCTCAAGATATGCAGGTGGGCGGCAGCCTGGCCATCAATGGCTGCTGTCTGACGCTTGTCCGCAAAAGTGTATGCAAAAGTAGGCTCTCTGGTCAATTTAGAGCGGCCTTTGAGAGCCAATGCTGAAATGGGCGGCCACTTTGTGACTGGGCACATAGATAACCTGGGCAAAATTATTAAATGGGAAAGAGCTGGTCAGGATTGGCTCCTGGATATAGAAGCCCCGGAAGAGCTGATGAAATACATGGTTTTCAAAGGGAGCGTTTCTGTGGATGGGATCAGTTTAACGGTTGCAGACGTTGGTGAAGGTTTTTTCCGTATCTGGATAATCCCGCATACCATGGAAGTAACAGCCCTTAAAGAGCGTACTGTCGGCTCCTACGTAAACCTGGAGGCGGATATCCTGGGTAAATATGTGGAAAAATTCGTCTCTCTAAGAAAATAAAGTTACGGGAAAAAATAGCATGATAAGGCGAGCAGTTGGTTGTCTCTTGTTTTTGGGGTGCATCCTCCTTGTTGCGGCACAGGAGTCGCAGGAAGATACTCCCAAGCCTCAACAATCTGCCCAACCTGCCCAGCCAGCCGCTGCTGAACAAGGGCAGGAGGCCAGCTTGCCTGTTACTGAAGAGCCAAAGCTGCCCGATGAGCTCTCTGTCTTCAACGCTGCTGTTATTTCCTATAACGACCACCTGTTTGAGCGGGCACAAAAAGAGTTTAAAGACTTTCAGTCCAACTATCCCGGCTCCACCAACCTTGCCCGGGCCATCGTCTATCAGGGCCTTTCTCTCTATCATCAGGAAAAGTATACCGAAACACGCGACTTTTTTCGTACTCTTCTCAGCCAGACCGATAGCGCTACCTTGGCTACCAACAAGGATCAATACCATTATTGGACGGCGATGGCTGCCCTCAAGCTGGCGGATTACCCGGGAGCCATCACCTCTTTTAGTGAACTGATTAATGAGCACCCCGATTCAAACCTCCTCCCCAATGCACTCTACTTTACGGGAGATGCCTGGAAGATACTGGGCAACACCAAACGCGCTATTGAGCTTTTTGATGCAGAAGATAGTCTTTTCCTGACTGTAGCCGAAAAGGAACCCAACAATATCTACGTCATTCAGGGAAGACTCCTCCTGGCAGAGCTTTTCCTTGCACAAAATGAGTTCGACAAAGCCAGTGAGATACTAGAAAAAGTGGCCACCAGCAATCTGCCTCCAGAATTACAGTGGAAGCAACTCTTCCTGCTGGCTCGAGTAAATTTGGCCAAAAAAGATCCAACCGCAGCCAAGCTAAATATAAATAGCCTCCTGACTCTGACCACTAATGCAGGGCTGCTCAACTTGGAGTATCAAGGTTTGGCTTTGCAGGGCGACCTGTTGCGGCAAGAAAATAAAATCGAAGAGGCTGCCGCTATCTATGAAAAAAACGTGGCCAATAAGCTCATTCCACTTTCAGACCGCTGGCAAGCCTTGATGAACACCGTTCGTATCAAGCTGGAGCTCGATAAACGCGCAGATGCCATCCGCCTGTTAAAAAGCTTCAACGAAGAATCCGGCAAAAAACCTTATAACGATGAACTGCTGGCAACTTTGGGTAATTTACAGCTCCAAGATTATTACCAGAAGATACCCCCAGTGGGGTTGCTTGAGCCCGGCCGCGGGGTGGAGAGCGAAACCATGCAGGCTGCTTACTCTAACTACACCAATTTAATTACCAGCTTCCCCCAAAGCGCTTTTTTGCCCGAGGCACATCTCAACTTGGGTATCTGCCAGTGGGAGCTCTCACGCACCCAGGAGGCTATGCTCTGTTTTTCAAATGCCATTGCCGCGCTCCCAGTCTCTGAGGATAACGCTTTTGCTCGAATTAAGTTGGCCGAAGCACAATTTTACCAAAAAGATTTTGCAGCCGTTGCCCTCACCATCGCTGGCTATATGGAGGCCTATGCCACTGCACCGGGCATCCCTGCCGAGATTCAGGAGCAGGCTCTTCATCTACAGCTCTGCGCTGCTGTGGAAAACCAGAATGAAGAACTTGCTAAAAGCACCATGGCCACAACACTCACTAAGTACCCTAATGCCTCTTTTACCGAACGTGGGTTAGTCTATCTAGGTAACTACCTTTGCGAAGTCGGCAAACCGGCAGAGGCTAGAATTCAATTCCAGGAGGCCCTGAACCTCTTCCCTGAAAGTAACATGAAGCCGGAAGTTTCCTGGCTTTTGGCGCGAACCTGGCTCTATGAAAAGAAGTTTTCAGATGCCATCAAGGCTTGTCAGGCCTGGCTGGAGAACTATCCAAAAGAATTGCCCCTTTACCCACTGGTCGAGTTCGAGCTCGCTT
>JAGVTF010000219.1 GCA_019136955.1 Verrucomicrobiota bacterium | reverse complement strand
TCCAGTTTCAACAAAGCCTCTTTATCGTGCAGGCCCAACTGCCTGGCGTCTCCCCAAAAAGACTCCAGGTCGTAGTGCAAGCGGGTATCGGCCCGCATTACATGAACGATAACATCACCATAATCGAGCACTACCCAGTTGGTTCCAATCATGCCATCCATGCAGCGGGGGTGAATACGGTGTATCTTAAAGACCTGGTCTTCTATTTCATTAATGATCGCCTTGAGGTGGGACTCGCTTAATCCAGTGCAAATAACAAAATAATCGGCTACAGAAGTGAGCTTCCTGACATCCAGGGCGACTATGTTCTCAGCTTTACGATTATCAGCAAGCTCCATACATGTCAGAACTAATTGTCTCGAATTCATATTTTTTTAGCGATGGCCACCTTCAATTTCTTCGATTGTTAACCAAAGTCCTTTTAATATAGAGGTTGCTTCTCAAAAATCAAGCATCCTCCTGCCGGCTAAGCCAGAAGGATTACTGTTTTTTCCAGCTATTTATTCTTGACCCCAGCATAACAAGCAGGCAGGATTGCCGCCGGAAACTTGGGTTGAGCCCGTCAATGCGACGCATGTTATGAGTGGTTTGTCAGCTCGGGCATTGAATTTTTATTCCAGTGGATACTGGAATACGGGATAGGTGTGCTGAATATGGATGCGCCTATCCAATAAAAACGTAAATTAGTAACAAAATAAATCGCGCCCCTCTGGGGGTGTTAACAAAGAACAATCTATGAAAGAGTATCAGTCAGAAGAGATTCGTAATTTTGCTCTATTGGGTCATGCCTCCTCCGGGAAAACCATGTTAAGTGAGGCAATTTTGGTGAATGCCGGCATTCTTGGGCGGATAGGCTCCATCGCTAACGGCACCACCTTTTCAGACTATACCGACGAGGAAAAAAGACGCCAAATCTCTATCCAAACCTCACTAATGAATTGCGACTGGAACGGGAAAAAACTCAACTTCGTTGATACTCCGGGGTACTTGGACTTCATCAGTGAATCTCTGGGCGCTATCCGTGCCACGGACGCCTCTTTGATCGTCATCCATTCTGAAATGGGAGTGCAGATCGGCACCGATACAGCCTGGAATTACTCCGTGCAGGCTGAAAAAGCAAAGATGATCGCCATCAATGCACTGGATAGAGAACATGCAAACTTTGACGAAGTACTTGAACAAATCCAGAAGAATTTCTCTCAGACCCCTACCCCGCTGACCTTCCCCGTTAATCCCGGCTTGGGCTTTAACCAGATCGTGGATGTTCTGAACATGCAAGTGCTCACTTACCAAACTGATGGCTCTGGCAAGTTTGAGGCTGCACCTGTCACTGGCGAACTCAAAGAACGGGCTGAAAGTTATTATGAAGCGCTCGTGGAAAACATCGCTGAATCTGACGATGCATTGACTGAAAAGTTCTTTGAAGAGGGGACCCTCAGCCCCGAGGTGGTCAAAGAAAATCTGCGCAACTCTTTCACCAAGCGGACTCTCACTCCTCTGTTTGCCGTCTCTGCGGAGCAAAACATCGGTGTTCAGCAAGTGTTGAATTTTATTGCCGAGTATGGAGCTACTCCCTTTGACCGGGCTGCTGTCGTTGCAAAAGACAGCCATGACGAGGAAGTCACCATTGATCCCAAATCCAGCGATCCAGTGGTATTTATCTTTAAAACGATTAGTGAGTCACACGTGGGCGACATGCTTTTAATCCGTGTCTTCTCCGGTGAACTGCTCTCGGGCACTGATCTAATGAACACACATTCCAATACGCCCGAGCGTGTTACACAGCTCTTTTTCCTCAACGGGAAAAACCGTACCGCAGCCACCAAGCTGGTTAGCGGTGATATTGGTGCCGTGGTGAAACTCAAAAACACCCATACAGGTGATACCCTCTCTCTTCCCAAAAAAGCGGTAACCTTGCCCCCCATACCCTTCCCGCGCCCCAATATCCATGCGGCTCTTGCTCTCAAGGCAAAAGGTGAAGAAGAAAAAATGGCCATTGGTCTGGCTCAAATCCACTCTGAAGACCCATCCTTCTTCTATATGGTTGATCCTGAGCTGCACCAGACAGTAATCTCCTGCCAGGGAGACCTCCACATGGAAGTGGTGTCTGAAAAAATTCGTCAGAAATACAAAGTCGATTTTGACCTGATTGAACCCAAGGTCCCCTTCCGCGAAACCATTAAGGGCAAAGGAGAAGCAAAATATCGCCACAAGAAACAATCTGGCGGCGCTGGCCAATTTGCAGAAGTTTGGATGCGCATAGAGCCCAAACAAC
>JAGVTF010000292.1 GCA_019136955.1 Verrucomicrobiota bacterium | reverse complement strand
AATCTGCGGTTAAAAAACTGCGGTTAAAAAACTGCGGTTAAAAAACTGCGGTTAAAAAACTGCGGTTAAAAAACTGCGGTTAAAAAACTGCGGTTAAAAAACTGCGGTTAAAGCTTCGGCATCAGCGGTTCAGCCGGGCGCGGACGCTCTCCAGGAACTTCATGACCTGCGGCAAACGCAACGCATAGGCGCCCAAAAGATAACAGCCGGCCGCCAACGAAGCCGGTACGAATACCTGCCCGATCTTCGCCAAAAGGTTCCCATAACCGATGTAACGATCCCAGACACCGAGCCCACCCCAGGCAACCACGCCGGCCACCAGTGAGAGAAAAAGCAGCTTCAGACCCATCTTGAGCAGCGGCCCATAGGAGAGCCGCGTCAGCTTGCGACGAAGCGCCATCGCCAGAAGCACCATGTTGAGCAGCGAGGTCAGGGAATTGGCCACGCCCAGCCCCGCCTGTTTGAAGCGAAAAACCAGAATCAGAGAAATCAGAAGGTTCACTCCCAGACAGAGAATGCTGATTTTGGCGGGAGTCTTCGTATCGCCCAGAGCGAAAAAGGCGCGCGCGAAGATATTCACGCTGCTGAAAAAGACCAGTCCCGGTGCCAGACACATCAGCGCCAGCGCCGAGCGCTGAGTCGCCACCTCCCCAAAAGCGCCCCGCTCAAAGAGTAGCCGCACAATCGGCTCCGCCAGGACGACCAGCAGGACCGCCGCCAGCGCGTTGACAAAGGCCAGATACTCCAGCCCCTCGGTCATCGTCGCGCGGAATTCGTCGTACTGCTTGCGGCTGGCCAATCCCGACAAGGCAGGCAACATCCAGGTGGCCAGCGAGATGCCAAAGACACCCTGAGGCAGCTCCATCAGACGCACCGCATAGTCGAAGGAGGCGACGATATAATCGGCCACGAAGAAGGAAAAACAACTGATCAGGAGCACGTTTATCTGGAAGGCCGCCACGCCAAGCGTCCCCGGGATCATCTTGCGGACCACCTCCCGCACAATCGGGTTGCCCCACGGCTTGACCCAGCGGAAGCGGAAGCCCTGCCGGTAGAGCAGCGGCGCCACGAAACTGCTCTGGGCCACACCGGCCACCAGTATCGCATAGGCCAGCGCATATATCTGCTCGCTCAAGGTCTCCCCCATCCACGGCGCCACCACCAGTACGCTCGCAATCGCCACCACGTTGAGCATCGTCGCACTCATCGCCGGAATAAAGAAGTAACCTCTGGAATTGGCCATCCCGATCAAAACTGCCGCCACGCAGACCAGTAACATATAGGGGAACATCACCCGCAAGAGACTCAACATCAGCCATGTATCGGAATTCATCGGGATGAATTGCAATACCAGGCTCAGCCCCAGCAGCGTCACCGCCACGATGGCGGCCGCAGCGACCAGGAGGCCGCTCAGCACGGCATTGGCGGTATACCAGGCGGCAGATTCTCCCTCCTCCGCCTCCTTCGTCTTGAAAATCGGGATAAAAGCGGCCGTCAGGGCGCCCTCGCCCAAAAGACGCCGGAAAAGATTGGGTACCTGAAAAGCGACCTTGAAGGCGCTGGCCACGGCGGAATCTCCCATGAAGGAGGCATACACCATCTCGCGGAGCATCCCGAGCAGACGGCTAATCATAGTGGCCGCACCCATCGCGCCCGAGGATTTCAACATTCCAGACATGTTCTACTCTTCAATGGCTCCGGACAGGGGGCTCCCCTTTACCCGGCCGCTCCTCTATTTGGCTGACGCTTTCTCCAGTCGTTTGAGCTCATGATTCACCATGTCGGCGATCATCTCCGAAAAGGAAATCTCCGGCTCCCAGTTGAGCTCCTTCTTTGCCCTGGCCGGATTGCCCACCAGCGAGTACGGCTCCACTGGCCGGAAAAAGCGGGGGTCCTGGCGGACGTATTTTTCCCAGTCAAGCCCGACCACCCCGAAAGCTTCCTGAACCATCTCCCTGACCGAGTGAAGCTTACCTGTGGATATGACGTAATCGCCAGGCTCCTCCTGCTGCAAAATGAGCCAGAAGGCCCGGACGTAGTCGCGCGCATCGCCCCAGTCACGCTGCGCATCCAGATTGCCCAGGGCCAGATGTGTCTGAAGCCCCATTTTGATCTCGGCAACGGTCCGGCATATCTTAAGCGAAACGAAATGCTCACCCCTCCGCGGCGATTCATGGTTATAGACTATCGCATTGGAAGCGAAGAGGTTGAAAGCTTCTCGATAAAAACGGACCATCTGCGCGGAAAACGCTTTGGCAATCCCGTAGGGGTTGACCGGCAGGAAAGGGGTGCTCTCGTCTTGCGGGCTAAGCGCCGGCCGGCCAAAGACTTCGCTGGAAGCGGGATGAAAGAATTTCGGTTTTTGGGGCATATCGCGCAGGATTTCCAAAAGACGCAGCGTCCCCATCGCCACGACTTCGCAGGTCGATTCGGGTATATCAAAGCTGAGGCCGACATGTGTCTGGCCCGCAAAGTGATATATCTCCTGCGGTTCTATTCCGAAGAGGAGTCGCCGCAGCGTCGTCGTATCCTCAAGATCGGCATGGTGCAGGAAGAAAGTTTTCTCGAAGCAATCCTGGCGGTCGCACAGATGGGCGATACGCCCGCGGTTGCTGAGGCTTGTGCGGCGCACAATCCCGTGCACCTCATACCCTTTTGATAAAAGGAGTTCCGCCAGATAAGAGCCATCCTGGCCGGTCACACCGGTGATAAACGCTTTGGGCCGGGCTGCGCCTTCAATTAAAGCCATTTACTGAGCGCCCCTTTCCTGCATCTCCAGAAAGACTCGGTTCGCCTCCTCAAGCTCATCACGCGAGCCGATATCGTACCAGTGCCCCTGGACCTTCCAGGTATAGACCGGAGTCTGCTGGTAAATCCAGCTCATCAGCCTTCCCGGCTGGTCAGGGTTATAACCTTCCGCAATGTAGCGGTCAACCATTGGCAGCACCTCTTTGGGGTAATAGTAGAGCGCTATGCCGCTCAGGGTGGAGGATGGTTTGGTCGGCTTTTCTTCAAATGAGAGCAGCCTGCCATTCGCATCCACCTCCACGCTGCTGTATTTTTTGACCAGCTCCGTAGAGCCGACGTCATAGATACCCAAGGCCGGAGTTTTGCGATCCCTGCAAAACTCGCCAAACAGCTTCAAATCTTTCTCAAAGAGGTTATCCCCGGCCAGTACCATAATATCTTCATGAATTCTCTTTTGGACCAGCGCATAGTGGATATCCCCCACCGCTCCCCTCTTATTGGCATCCGTCGTCGTCAGGTCGTCAAGCACGCTCACCGGTTTATCCCCAAAGCGGACGGGGTTCTCACGGGCCCACTCCTTGAAGTGCTCATGGAACTTGCTGTTGGTCACCACGATGACCTCTTCCACTCCCTCGATGGGCGCTATGGCGTCCAGAACGTAGTTCAACATCGGCCGCCCGGCCACCGGCAAAAGCGGTTTGGGGCAGTTCAGCGTCAACGGATATAAACGGGTGGCATAACCCGCAGCCAAAAGAATAATTTTCATAGTCTTGACAAACGGTCTACAAACAGTTCAGGTGCAGCCGCGCGGACAAAGTCAGAAGAAAGCTTCATGATCCGGGCCGAGTCTCCCATCTGCAGGGCCTGACATGCCAGCCTGTGGCAGTCGCTAAAATAAACTCGTTGAATCACGCGTCGCACTTTCATCATGTTCGGTACCGAGATGCTCAGCTCATCAACCCCCAGTCCGATTAAAAGCGGCGCCAGCTCAATCTCGCCAGCCATCTCTCCGCAGACGCCCACGGGGATGCCGCCATACTCATTGCCGTGGCGGGCCCCCTCCACCGTGCTGGAAATGAGGCGTATGATTGCGGGATGCGTTGGCTGGTACAGGTAGTTGATGATCGGGTTCATCCGGTCTACCGCCAGAGTATACTGTATTAAGTCATTTGTACCAATACTGAAAAAATCCGACTTGCGGGCCAGCTCCCCCGCACAGAGCACCGCGGAGGGTATTTCAATCATGACCCCCACCTCTATTTTCGTGTTGTAGGGCTTGCCCTCTTTTTCAAGCTCGGTCTTGCACTCCTGGAGGATTGCCTGCGCTTCTGCAAACTCCTCGATACCGGAAATCATCGGGTACATGATCTTGATATTACGTGCGCTTGCCGAGGCCCTGAGCAGAGCCCGCAACTGTGTTTTAAAAATACCGGTATTTTGCAGGCAGTAGCGGATGGCCCGATAACCCAGGAAGGGATTCTCCTCTGGCGGGAACTCCAAAATGGAGGTCTTTTTATCGCCGCCCAGGTCCAGCGTACGGATGACCACCGGCCGATCGCCCATGCAGGTGGCAACCCTCAAATACTCTTCGTATTGCTCCTCCTCGGTGGGGAGCGTCCCGCGGTTAAAGAAGAAGAACTCGGTCCGGAACAGCCCGACCCCGTTAGCCCCGGCCGCCAGAGCGTGCTCGGCCTCTGCGGGCTGGCTCAGATTGGCTGTCAGGGTGATCTTGCGTCCATCCAGAGTCACTACCGGTTTGGCGGCATCCAGCTCCAGCAAGTGCTCCAGCTCGCGCTCCTGCTCCATCTGGCGCGTGTAGTGGCTGGTATCTTCCTGAGTGGGTGAGAGGATGACAATCCCGCGGTATCCATCCACCAGGAGCTCCTGGCCGGTGCGGAATATCTCGGTAGCCCGCTGCATTCCGGCCACCGCCGGTATCTTCAGGGAGCGGGCCAGGATGCCGACATGAGAGGTCACCCCGCCCTGCTCGGTCACGATCCCCGCTATCATCTGGCGGTTCATCTGGACGGTCTGGCTCGGGGTCAGGTCGGTCGCCACCAGGATGGAGGGCTCGCTCAGTTGGCTGAAGCTGTCGTGCTGGCTCCAGCCGGTCAGGTTATCGACCAGGCGGGTGGTAACGTCTTTGATATCCGCCACGCGCTGGCGGAAGTACTCATCGGGGATGCTCTCAAAGGAGCGGATATATTTGTGGGAGACCTTCTGGGCCGCCAGGTCTGCCGGCAGATGATTTTCCTGGATCATTCTGCTCACTTCATCGAGGAAGACCTGGTCCTCCAGTACGAATTGGTGACTCTCGAAGATGCTGGCGCCATCGCTGCCCAGGACCTCTTTGACCCGTTGGGCAATCTCCTGAAGCTGCTCAGCGGTTTGAATCAACGCCCTGCTGAAGCGCTCCAGCTCGCCCTCCACTTCACCGGGCTCAATGGTGCGCTCGGCAATGATGGGACGCTGCCGATATAAAACAACACAACGCGCCATGCCCATCCCCTCAGAGACTGAGGTTGCATGGAACACTCGCCCGCCTGCGTTTTCCAGTTCCACTTTCACACGCGCCGAATTCTACAATCCCCCCTGCCGGAAGGAAAGCTTAAAGCAGCCTTTAGAAACAAAAAGGAAAGCCTGACAGCCAAAAAGATAGTTTAAAACTATTTTTACACAAACCGCCGCCAGAGCGGTTCCTATAAGAGAAGGGGCAGTTACGATTCAGCTCGAGAGCACCGGCGCCGGTGCCCTGTTCGCTCTCAAAAATATAGGCAGCGACCACTTAATTATATTGTGGGTTGCGGGGCAGAGCGTTAACATGAAACCTGAATCTGGGCACTGCGACCCATCAAAAGAAAATAATTCATCAAGATGAAGCGGAGAAAAAAAGGTAAGGTTTTTTACGGATTTTGTGCGCTGGCGTTGCTTGCCATCGTCGGCTCCTTCTTTTACTACAGCTACCTGAAGCGGGAAAAACCGATTGAAGTACAGGTGGGATTGGCGCAGAAGCGCGACATCACCGAGATCGTCATTGCCAACGGCAAGGTCCAGCCGGTCACCTACGTCAAGATCAGCCCGGAAGTCTCCGGAGAAATCATCGAGCTCCCTGTCAAGGAGGGGCAAAAAGTGAACAAAGGCGACCTGCTCTTCAGCATCAAGCCCGATCTCTACATCGCCAGCAGCAACTCGGCAGCCGCCAGCCTGCAATCGGCCCTGGGCAGCCGCGACATCGCCCTCTACTCATTGGAAAAATGGCAATCCGAGTGGGAACGCGCCAAAGGACTCTTCCAAAACAGCCTCCTCTCTCAATCAGACTTTGACACCATCAACAACTCCTACCTCACCGCCCAGGCCACCTATACCAATTCGCTCCACCAGGTAACCATGTCGCAGGCGGCTCTGGACAGGGCCAGCGAAGACCTGAGCAAGTGCATCATCTTCTCGCCACTGGATGGCACCGTCTCCAAACTGAACTCCGAGCTGGGCGAGCGAGTCGTCGGCACCGGCACCTACACCGGCACCGAGGTCATGACGATATCGGATTTGAACCACATGGAGGCACGCGTGGAGATCGGCGAAATGGATATCAACCTCATCAAGCTGGGCCAGAAGTCGTGGCTGGAGGTCGATGCGTTCCGGGACCGCAAGTTCGCCGGCACCGTCACCCAGATCGCCAACTCGGCCAGTGGCGGCGGCGGCACCGATGCCACCAAGTTCGAAGTCCGTATCCTGATTCAGGAAAAAGAGGCCTTCCGCCCCGGCATGTCGGTCACCGCGGAGGTGGAAACCCGCTACCGCACCAACGTGCTCTCGGTTCCCATTCAGGCCGTCTCCACCCGCATGGAAGCCTCTGCCAAACTGCTGGCCGATAAAGCGGCCAAAGCCAATCCGGAAGAAGAGCCGCCACCCAGTGCCACCTCCCGCGTCAAAAAAGAGACCGGCAGCGGCATCGAAGAGGTGGTCTTCGTGGTGAGCGGCAACAGCGTCCTCAAACGAAAAGTGGAGCGCGGCATCAGCGACGACAACTACACGGAGATCACCAGCGGCCTGCAGGAGAATGAAGAGCTGGTTATCGGCGGCTACAAGGCGATCAGCAAAGACCTGGATGATGGCAAGCTGATCAAAATTCTGTCTGATGGGGAGTAGTGGCAATATGGGCGAAGCTTTGATTCAACTGCGGGATGTCTGCAGGAGCTACGATATGGGCGCGGAGATCGTCCATGCCCTGCGCGGCGTCAGCCTGCAAATCACCCGCGGCGAGTATGTCGCCATCATGGGGCCGAGCGGCTCGGGCAAATCGACGCTCATGAACATCATCGGCTGCCTGGATACGCCAAGCTCCGGCGGCTTCATCCTCAATGGCAAAGCGGTGAGCGATATGGATGACAACGAGCTGGCCGATATCCGCAATCAGGAGATCGGTTTCGTTTTCCAGACCTTTAACCTCCTGGCCCGCAGTACCGCCTTCCACAATGTCGAGCTCCCCCTTATCTATGCCGGTATCCCGGCCTGGGAGCGCTATGAAATCGCCGTCAAAGTCCTCGAACAGGTGGGACTGGCCGACCGCATGACCCATAAACCCAACGAGCTCTCCGGCGGCCAGCGCCAGCGTGTGGCCGTGGCCCGGGCCCTGGTCAACGGGCCCTCGATCCTCCTGGCCGATGAGCCGACCGGCAACCTCGACACCGTCACGGGCGATGAAATCATGCTCCTCTTTGACAAGCTCCACCATGCCGGCAACACCATCATACTGGTCACCCACGAAGAGGCGATCGCCCAGAGGGCACGGCGGATCGTACGCATCCGCGATGGCAGAATCGCCTCCGATGAATCCAGAGACGCCCCATGAAGCTCAAAACCGAACTGGCCGAAAGCCTCCGCTTCTCCTGGAGCGCCCTCATGGCAAACAAAATGAGAGCGATCCTGACGACTCTGGGCATCGTCATCGGCGTCGTCACGGTTTCGCTCATGAGCATGGCCATTGACGGCGTCTCCAAGAGCTTCCTCCGCAGTATCTCCTCGATGGGCTCTGATATCCTCTACCTGGAGAAGAACCCCTGGATCGATAACCAGGAGTGGTGGAAGCGTCGCGGCCGGCGCGATATCGAAATGCCGCACGTGCGCGAGCTCAACCGCCTCATCGGGGACCGCTACCTCCTCTCGCCCTATGCGCACCAGTCAAGCTCGGTCAAGTATGGCACCGAAAGCATCTCGGGCATCATCATGGAGGGGTGCAGCGCCGAGAACGCCGTCATCAACGGCTACACCTTCACCGAGGGGCGCTTCTTCAACAACAACGAAGTCGATGGCTACCGGCCGGTCTGC
The DNA here is from genome assembly GCA_019136955.1 of Verrucomicrobiota bacterium. GTDB lineage: Bacteria > Verrucomicrobiota > Verrucomicrobiia > Limisphaerales > UBA1412 > UBA1412. The sequence continues at coordinate 2,015 of JAGVTF010000292.1, read as the reverse complement.
GTACTGGGCCATGACGCGGCCGATGCCCTCTTCAAAGGCGGCTCGGCCCTGGGCAAAAAAGTGAAACTCAACGGCATCAACTACGAGGTGATCGGCGCCATGGCCAAGCGCGGCACCTTCATGGGCTTCACCCTCGATAACAACGTTTACATCCCCATCACGCGGCTCCTGAGCGATTTCGCCTGGCGGCCCAATGTCAGCATCGCCATCAAGGCGCCCGATATGCACAACGTGGATGAGGCGACGGAGGAAATCCGCGGCGCCATGCGCAAAGTGCGCCGACTGGAGCCGGGCCAGGCCGATGACTTCGCCATCAACAAACAGGAGGTCCTCCTCAATACTTTCAACAAGGTGACCGGTGTCATCGCCAGCGCGGGGCTTTTCATTACGGGGCTGGCGCTTTTCGTGGGCGGCATCGGGATCATGAACATCATGTTCGTATCGGTGGCGGAGCGGACCAAGGAGATCGGCCTGCGCAAGGCGCTCGGTGCAAGGCGCCGGACGATCCTCATGCAATTCCTCATGGAGGCCCTGATGATCTGTCTCTGGGGCGGCCTGATCGGTCTGGGGCTGGCCTGGTGCCTCAAACCGGTCGTCAATCATTACATCCCCGCCTCCATCTCTATAAAAACAGTCGTGATCGCTCTCTTCATCGCTGCGGCCACCGGTGTTATCTCCGGCTATATTCCCGCACGCCGCGCGGCGCTGATGGACCCGGTCGAAGCCCTCCGAGACGAATGAAAAGAAAGGTACGTTTTCTAACCGAAGTCCGCGAGAGCGTCCTGATGGCGTTTCGCGCCGTCGCCTCCCACAAACTCCGCTCCATACTGACCCTTCTGGGCATCCTCGTCGGCGTCTTCTCCATCATTCTGGTCATGACCGCCATGCGCGCCCTGCAGGGTTACGTGGAGGATGAGCTTTCGGGGCTGGGGGCCAACACGGCCCAGATCAAGAAGTGGCCTTCCATCAACTTCGAGGGGCCGGCCAGTTGGGAGAAATACGCGCGCCGCACCAATCTGGATTACGACCAGTTCAAGAAGCTCCGCGCCCGCGCCACCCTCGCCAGGGGGGTCAGCATCATTGAGGGGTTCCGCACCGATGAGGCCTCTTCGCGCTTCGATACCTCCAACCCTGATGTCAGGCTGCACGGGGTGACGGGGGAGACTTTCTCGGCACGCAACCTCATCATCGAGGAGGGCCGCGCCATCACCGATACCGACGTGGAGAGCCGCCGCAATGTCTGCATCCCCGGCTACGAGCTGGCCCAGAAGCTCTTCCCCCACAGCTCGGCCCTGGGGGAAACCATCCGCTTTGACAGCATCAACTACCTGGTGGTCGGCGTCCTGGAGAAGAAAGGCTCCCTCTTTGATGCGGGCAGCGACAACATGCTTCTCATACCGCTCACCACGGCGATGAACTACTACGGCCACCGGCGCAGCATGAACTTCCTCATCGAGGCTCACGACCGCAAGACCTATGAGGATACCATCGAGCAGGTCCGCGGGGCGCTTCGCAACATACGCAGGCTCAAGCCGACCGATGCGGACGACTTTGAAATTGAATCCAACGATTCTCTCATCCAGCAGTTCCAGAGCGTCACCTTTTCCATTCGCATCGGCATTACGGTGGTGAGCTCGATTGCGTTGGTGGCCGCCGGCATCGGGATCATGAACATCATGTTGGTATCGGTGACGGAGCGGACCCGTGAGATTGGGGTACGGCGGGCGATTGGGGCCAAGAAGCGCAACATCATGACGCAGTTTATCATGGAGGCGGTGGTCCTTTGCCAGATGGGGGGGGTGGCCGGGGTCCTTTTGGGCGTGATGGGCGGGAACGCGGCGGCGAGGATACTCAAAGTACCGATGACCCTTCCGGTGGATTGGGTGGTGATTGGTCTGGTGATCTGTTCGGTCGTCGGGATTATTTTTGGCTCCTACCCCGCCTGGAAAGCCGCCAACCTCGACCCCATCGACAGCCTCCGCCACGAGTAGCCGGAGCGCTCAGCTCTTTTTACT
>JAGVTF010000262.1 GCA_019136955.1 Verrucomicrobiota bacterium | reverse complement strand
AATTAAATATTATTCAGGCACAGCGCTATATAAGCAAACTTTTGATATCCCAGAGGGTGCTGTTGTTAAAATTCTTAATGCTGTTTCTTCAGGCTCTGAAAAAACGCGTTACTACTTAGATTTGGGTTCAGTCGAGAACATGGCAAGGGTCCATCTGAATGGGCAGGAAGTGGGTACGCTCTGGACCACCCCCTGGCGTCTGGAGATTACCGAGGTTTTAAAAGAGAAAGGGAATGAACTGGAGATTGAGGTCGTAAACCTTTGGCCCAACCGCTTAATTGGGGATGAGCAGCTGCCAGATGATGGAATCGAGGGTGGCCAGTGGCCGAAGTGGCTTTTGGAAAAGCAGCCAAGAAGTTCTGGGCGTTATACGTTCACAACGTACCGCCACTTCGGAAAAGACTCTCCACTTTTGAAATCAGGTCTTTTGGGCCCCGTCTCTATTCAAAGAGGGAAGTAAAGCAGAGTCTCTCTGGAAACAAAAAGCGCGCCTCCTGTTTTAACGGGAAGAGCGCTTTTGATTTAGAAAGGGTTTACCCTTTTACTTATTCTTTAGCTTCAGCAGAGAATGCCTGGCTGGCCATATGCTGGTACTTCTGATAGCGCTCGGTGGCGTCATTAGCAGCTTCCAGTGCCAACTGTTTGGCTGTTTCAGGGTTGCTCTTCATGAGCATTCTGAAGCGGTTTTCAGAGTTGAAGAAGTCCAGAACGCTTTCTGCGCTCGGTTTGGGCTTAGAATCCAACTGCAGCGGGTTGAGCCCAGAAGCCACTCTTTCAGGGTTGTACCTGTAAAGGAGATGCAAGCCGGAATCAACCAGAGCCTTTTGATGTTTACCACCCATGGCCATATTGTAGCCGTGGTTAATGCAGTGGCTGTAAGCAATGATAAGAGAAGATCCATTGTAGGCTTCAGCCTCGGTCATTGCTCTGAGTGTTTGGTTGTCATTGGCTCCCATTGCGACTGAGGCAACATAAACGTGGCCATAGGACATGGCTATGAGACCCATGTCTTTCTTGGCTTGTGTCTTGCCTGAAGCAGAGAACTTAGCCACCGCACCCTTGGGAGTTGCCTTGGAGCTTTGGCCACCGGTATTGGAATAAACCTCGGTGTCCAGGACAAGGACGTTGACGTTTTTGCCTGATGCCAAGACATGGTCCAGACCACCGTAGCCAATATCATAGGCCCATCCATCACCACCCAGTATCCATACAGAGCGCTTCACCAGCGAGTCTGCCAGCGAGAGGAGCATCTTGGCTTCGGGGGTATCCAAGGTGAGTAGCTTCTTCTTGAGCTCTCCAACGCGCTCACGCTGAGCGGCAATTTCAGCCTCGTCGTTTTGGGAGGCTTGGATAATGCCGGTAATCAGATCATCACCGAGCGCAGAGCTCTGTTTAACCAAAAGCTCATGGGCGAACTCATTTTGTTTGTCCAGAGCCAGGCGGAAGCCCAGTCCGAACTCGGCATTGTCTTCAAAGAGAGAGTTTGCCCACGCAGGGCCGCGACCTTGTGCGTTTTTGGCATACGGTGTTGTCGGCAAGTTGGCGCCATAAATAGAGCTGCAGCCGGTGGCATTGGCAACCAGAAGGCGATCGCCAAAGAGCTGGGTGAGCATCTTAATATAGGGAGTTTCACCACAACCAGGGCATGCACCGGAGAACTCAAAGAGGGGGCGCATAACTTGCATTTGCCGGAGAACCGTGGTCTTGATCTTGGTACGGTCAGTATCAGGCAGAGAAAGGAAGAACTCCCAGTTGAGACCTTCGCTTTCACGCAGCGGTACTTGAGGTGCCATGTTGATAGCCTTGCCGCCCTCGATTGTCTTGCTCTTGGCGGGGCAGGTTTCTACGCAAAGACCACATCCAGTACAGTCATGGACGGAGACCTGGAGAGAGAACTTCTGTCCTTTAAATTCAGGCACCCTTGAGTCAGTGCTCTTGAAGGTTGGCGGCGCTTTTGCCAGTTCAGCCGGATCGTAGAATTTTCCACGAATAACCGCGTGGGGGCAAATAGCAACGCACTTGAGGCACTGGATGCAGGAGTCTACATCCCATACCGGAATTTCCAGAGCCAAGTCGCGTTTTTCATAGCGGGCTGTGTCAGTGGGGAAAGCACCGTCCTGTACAGGAGTAAAGGCACTCACAGGCATGTCATCGCCAAAGCCGCCAATGATCGGGCCCAGTACCAGCTTCACAAACTCAGTAGCGTCTGAAGCTACAGGCGGCAGGAGCTGCCTGTCACCAACAGTAGTGGGAATGGCTACTTCAAAGAGGCACTCCAGAGTTTTAT
>JAGVTF010000310.1 GCA_019136955.1 Verrucomicrobiota bacterium | reverse complement strand
GCCAGATGCTGTTTTTCTCCCAGATTATTCAGCCAATAGCATTACTGTAGCTGCCAGTGAATCTCATATGGAACTGCTGGAAGAGCTGCTGGAGCTATTGTTGGGCGAAAGCGCATCAGCCAATAGCGAGTTTCGGCAATTTTTACTCAAAGGCACCAGTCCGGATATGGTTCAGAATGCTTTGCAGATGATCTTTAACAGGGAAACTCGAGCCCGAGGCGCCCGGCCCTGGGTCTATCCAGACTGGAGGGGGAATAAGATTTTTGTTTATGGCCGACCTTCTGATATAGCCAAAGCGGAGCAGATCATTTCTGAGCTGGATGGAGCAACGGCGGAAAATGTACGTGAAATGAAGATTTTCACTGTAAAAGCCCAAGATATGTGGACGTTTTCTGAGCAGGTCCAACAGCTTTACCGCGATCAGCTGGGAACCGCTTCCAGCAGAAGCGGGGGGGATGCGAAGTTTATTCCTGATTACAGCGGACGTTTGATCGTATCGGCCTCTGCAAATCAGATGGAGATTATCGAAAAGGTCGTTCAGACCTTGAATCAGGAGGTCGAAATCGAAAGCAGCCTGCATGTCTTTAAGCTCAAGCGAGCTGATGCCAGAAGTATCTACCCGATGGTTCAACATGTGGCAATGTATCGGGGCGGTGCGCGAACCAGGGGGGTTGCGCCCAGTGTCACTTTGGATGTTCCACGCAATGCCATTGTAATGTATGGTAAGCCGACGGATATTGCTCAGGTGGAGATGATCATTAATGAGCTCGACAGTTCTGAGATGGAACAGGTTCGAGAGATGAAGACCTATCGGGTGACTTCTCGTAACGTGAATGATCAGATCAACCGCGTGCGCACCTTTTATACGGATCAGATTAAGGCCAAGCCAGAGCTGGGAATCGCGGATGCCATTTTTTTACCTGATAATGAATTTGGCAGGATAATGGTCGCCGCTTCACGAGACCAGCTGGTGTTGATTGATGAGATCATCAATCGGCTCGATGACAAGGCGACCTTGCCAGATATGCAGTTGAAGCTCTTGCTGCCTACCAGCGGAAGCAACCAGGAGATTGCGGCTGCTCTCAACTTCGTGGTACGTGCGCGACGCATGCAGAGGCCCGGGATGGCACCCTGGATTTCGGCTGACACGCGTACCGGCGGTATTTTTGTTTTTGGCATGTTGGAGGACCTCGAATATGCAGAGCAGTTAGTCAAAGAGTTTGACAGTGCTGGGGAAGGGCTTGAGCGTGAGGTTTGCACTTATGACGTGCAGTACTCGAACATGTACCAATTTGCCAACAATGTCAGGAACCTCTATCAGGACCAGATGAAAGGTAATCAGGGACTGGGTGGGGCGGACGCCTATATTTTTGGTGACGACTACAGCGGCAAGCTGATTGTCGGGGTACGAAAAAACCAGAAAGAGTTGATGGACGACATAGTGAAGACTCTTCGTGAAAAGAGCGACGCTGCCGAGCCAACGGTCCGTATGTTTGCCTTGAAATCGGCAAGGCCTTCGCAGCTGGTGCCGATACTCAATACCGTGATTTATAGCAGAGCCAGTCGTAGTACCATTAATACACGAGCCACTGCAGATGATCAGAACAACCGAATCATTGTATCAGGCAGTGCGGGGGAGGTGGAGCGCCTGGGCGGGCTAATTGAACAGTTGGATGTGCCTGAGGTGCGCGATGCCCGCCTCTTGAGAATGTTTGATATAAAGACCTGGGATGTCTGGGGGTATTCACAGCGCCTGCAGCAGCTCTACCGAGATCAGGTCAAAGGGCTCACCGATGCAGGCCCGCCGGATGCAATTATTTTACCAGATGATTTTTCTGGGCGCCTCATTGTGGCTGCCAATGAAAAACAGATGCCTTTGATTGAATCCATCATGGAGACTTTGCTCTCAGAGCTGCCTGAGCGCCAAATGGAGCTAAAGACCTATAAGCTTGAGAACATTTATACCAGCTCTGCTATTCGCACCATTAATACCTTGATGCAGGGAGCCTCGCGGATGAGGGGTGGATGGGGACGTGCAGACCAGGACACTTTAACCATGTCTGCTGATGAAAAAAACAATAGTATCGTGGTTATGGGTTCTCCCAGCAAGCTGGCGATGCTGGAGAATATTCTCAAGGTCGTTGACCAAAAGCCGGAAAAACCCGACAGAGAGGTACGCTTTTATACCTTAATAAACGCTGATGCCTTTGATGTGGAGCTTCGCCTGGATGGTCTCTTCAATGAGCCTGGTCGTCCTGAGCAGATGATTTTTGAATCTGACTTTTTCTCC
>JAGVTF010000152.1 GCA_019136955.1 Verrucomicrobiota bacterium | reverse complement strand
ATGGGCTTCCTGCTCTGGGCCTTGCGAAAGTATAAACCCGGTATAATAAACCGCTTCTTTGGAAAATTCCAGATACTGAGCGCCATGTGGGTCAGCTTTTCTTACGGCACCAATGATGCCCAGAAAACTATGGGAATCATTACCTTGAGCCTGGTTGCCGCTACCACGGCAGGAACCTTCGACGTCTTGCCAGCCTGGCTGGGATTCCTCAAGCTGGATGCCGAAAAATTCGATATCCCCGTCTGGGTCACCTGGACGTGCGCTCTGACTATTGCCGCCGGAACCGCCGCCGGAGGCCGCAGAATCATCAAAACCATGGGGACCAAGCTCGTTCGAATGACCCCTGTCAATGGCTTTGCCGCCCAGAGCTCTGCCGCCATGGTCATTCAGATCGCCAGCCACTGGGGTATCCCCCTCTCCACCACCCACGTCATCTCCACCTCCATCATGGGGGTTGGCGCCACAAAACGCTTCAGCGCAGTCAAATGGGGTGTCGCCGGCAACATGATCTGGGCCTGGACGCTCACCATTCCTTTTACCAGTTTTCTGGCATTTTATATTTTGAAGCTGATCAACTGGATTTCCCCCCATTTCGCCGCAACCCCGCCTCTCTAAAAAACCCGTTTCGGTGCGCCTGTTTTTGAGGCAATGCGCTCAAAATTTTACTTGTATCGGCGTTAGAAAGTACGCATACTCGGTTTGGTCGTATGCACAGAGTGATCCGGGTTCTTCACAGAACCGTAGTGTATGCCAAACACTTACATGCACCGATATGAAATCCAAATTAGCTTATATTACTCTTCTGGGATTACCCATCGTGATACTGATAACTGCTGTTCTTGTGCGCAAAAATATCCCCCCGGAAAATTTGGAACAGATTGAAGCACCCAGTAGCAACCCTGTTTACCTCGACCTTAAAGAAGCCTGGTTGACGAATAAATTTGAACCTCTTTTTGCATCTTCTGATCTAAGCGGCAGAGTGAAAGATTTGAATATTCGCTTCATTGACTGCGAGGAATTAAAAACCGAATCCTCTTCACTACGCGAGGCTGTGTGTAGCGTTTTACACTCTCTGACCTCCGAGCAGTTTGATACGTATTCAAATGCGAGGGTTGCCGGCAAGTCCCATACAATGAACCCCAAGGCGATTGCTTCGCAGCAGGGTATGTTGCAGACATTTTATAACACGAATCCTTCGGGCGACTTGGAAGATATCCACAAGGTCTATTGGGAAACAATAACGGATAACGGAACAAACGCATCTTTTTGGCAATCTATATGCTGGGAACAATCTTGGGTGGACTGCCTGAAAACGAATAAGTTTGACCTGTTTGCGTCCTTGGGAAATTTCAGGAGTTTTGCAATGCGGCAATTTCCTAATTGTGGTGTAGTTGGGTATTCTTCGTCATTTAAATACACCCCTACCCCGGAGGAAGTGTTTGAACAGGAAAAGCAGATAGTAGCTGCACAGGCCTATATTCTGGTCAAAACAAGTGAAGAAAAAGCCTATCCTCTTATTTTTCAATTTTATTGGGCCCCTTCCGTTAAAGCATGGCTGCCGGATTCACTGGCTGTAGCGTACGTCGGCTCCAGAAAAAGGGATCCCGTTTTCTAGTTCTTCAAATACGATTTAGTTTTCTTCTTCCATCTGTTGCTGCCACAAGCACCGGATTTACCGGGCCATCTCGCTCTCCGCCTCTCTAAAAAGCCCGTTTTCCTTCAGCTTTTTTTACAATTCCCAGTTTTTCTCAAAAATATCTTTACTTTAAAAAGGGATTGCGCTCTGATAGAAGGAGCGTTGCTTGTATTTCAAACATCCCTGAGGATGGGCAAGGTGAAAAGGGCAACTTTAACGTTGAAAACTTATGTCGTTATTTGAAGTCTTTCCTGATGTCTTTCAAGGGATTACTACTTTGTTGCATAGTGAGCCCAAAGTCGCAATTACCAGAATCTTCCTTATCATATTGGGGTTCACGATGATGTATCTCGGCCGAAAGGGTGTCCTGGAGGCCATGGTCATGGTGCCCATGGGGCTCGGCATGGCCACTGTCAACGCAGCGGTCATGTATTTTGACCCCCTCGGCATCCATCCCAGCGGAATGAGTACTCTCTTCCTGGAAGCCCAGGTGGGTGCCGGCGTAGAGCCCCTGCAGGCAGCGGCCGACACTGTTCAAATTTTGGGAATTGATTGGCTTCAACCCGTTTTCACGCTCACCTTTAGCAACAACCTGATCGCCTGCCTGGTCTTTATGGGGGTGGGCTCCCTGCTGGATATCGGCTATGTGCTGGCAAGGCCGCTCATCTGCATGACTATTGCCATTTTCGCCGAGCTGGGCACCCTGGTCGTCTTCCCGTTGGCAGTCTATTTTTTCAACTTTCAACCCCAGGAAGCCGCCGCCATCGCCATCGTTGGCGGCGCTGATGGGCCAATGGTGCTCTTTACGGCGCTGGTTCTGGCCCCGCCGCTTTTTGTCCCCATTTCCGTTGTCGCCTATCTCTACCTTGGCCTGGCCTATGGCGGCTACCCCTATTTGATAAAAATCATGATCCCCAAGAGGCTGCGTGCGATCAAGATGCCACCTCCGGCCAAACCGCCCACTGCTTACAACTCAATGGAAAAAATGATCGTCGCCGCGGTTCTCTGTATCGTCCTTTCACTACTTTTACCGATTGCCGCACCACTTATTTTTTCCCTCTTTCTGGGTATCTCCATCCGTGAGTCGGGTGTTAAACCGCTTCAGGACCTGGTCAGCGGGCCGGTTCTCTACACTGCCACCCTGTTCCTTGGGCTCACCCTCGGTATTCTCTGCGATGTAAATACGATTCTGGATCCGCGTGTGCTGCCGCTGTTGCTGCTGGGCCTGCTTTCACTCCTGATTTCGGGCATCGGCGGCATCCTGGGTGGTCTTTTTATCTGCTGGATTACCGGCGGCAAGGTAAACCCCGTCGTCGGCATTGCCGGTGTGAGCTGTGTGCCGACTACAGCCAAGGTGGCTCAGAAGGTGGTCAGCGAAGACAACCCCTCTTCCATCGTGCTGCCTCTGGCGCTGGGCTGCTGTATCTGCGGGGTCATCACGACGGCAATCATTTCCGGTATTTTCTGTAGTCTGTTGAAGGCAGATTCCAGTTTTTTAGTCACCCTTCAACAAGCTTTGGGCAATATTCAGTAATAAACATAGAATCATAACAGTTACTCAATTTATCTTATGGTATTGATTAAATTTATCCTCTCGCTCTACCTGGTGGCAATCGCGGTGGCCTATCTCATCGCCTTTCTTCTGGGGATGCTGGGGCGCTTCATTAAGCTCTTTAATATTCAAGAGCTTCATCCCAACTCGATTCCGGGTACGCCGGCGGGTCAGGTCATGCCTCCGGCAACAGCCGACTACACTGAAATTGCTGTGGCCATTGCCATTGCCAAAAGAGAAAGCTCAACTAAATAAATACTTGATACTTACTTGATTTTTTAACCGATGAAAAAAATTGACTTTATGCTGACAGCCTTCCGAGATGGATTCCAATCCGTCTTCGGTGCCAGGGTCTTCTCCAAAGACTATCTGCCTTTGATCGAGTATGCCACCAAGGAGTGCGGTATTAAGCACCTGGAGGCCGGAGGCGGAGCACTCTTCCAGTCTTCCATCTTCTATACGCGTGAAAACGCCTTCGATGTCATGGACAGCTACCGCAAAGCCGCCGGCCCCGATGCCGAGCTGCAGACGCTGGCCCGTGGTATCAGCGTAGTCGCCCTGAAGGCCCAACCCAAAGATGTGATTGACCTCCATGCGCGGATGTTCAAAAAGCATGGGATCAGTGTCATCCGTAACTTTGACGCACTCAATGATGTCAACAACCTGATCTGGAGCGGCCAATGTATCCATAATGCCGGCTTGAAGCATGAAGTCGCCGTCACGATGATGGAGCTGCCCCCCGGATGCACCGGCGCACATGACGTCCCTTTCTACGAAAAAACGCTTCGCAGTATCCTTGATGCCGGTATCCCCTATCACAGCGTCGTCTTTAAGGATGCTTCAGGCACCTCCTGTCCGCACAAAGTACATGAGACGATCAAGATGGCCCGCAAACTCCTGGGTGAGGATACGCACATCGTCTTCCACTCCCATGAAACCGCCGGCACCGGCACAGTCTCCTACATCGCTGCCATTGAAGGGGGTGCGAGCCAGATTGATCTGAGCCTCTCACCTGTCTCCGGCGGCACCAGCCAGCCCGATCTCATCACCATGTGGCACGCTCTGCGCGGCACTAAATATACTTTGGATATCAACATTGATAAAATCTTTGAGCTCTCCGAAATGTTCAAGGAGGCTATGAGAGATTACTTTATCCCGCCCGAAGCAACCAAGGTCGAGCCGGTCATCCCCTTCTTCCCGATGCCCGGTGGAGCCCTCACCGCCAACACGCAGATGCTCAGGGATAACAACCTCATGGATAAATATCCCCTCTTTATCGATGCCATGGGCGAAGCGGTCCGCAAAGGCGGTTTCGGTACCTCCGTCACCCCGGTCTCGCAGTTCTACTTCCAGCAGGCGTTCAATAACGTCATGTTCGGACCCTGGAAGAAAATCGCGGAAGGCTACGGCAACATGGTCCTGGGCTACTTTGGCAAAACACCGGTCACCCCTGACCCCGAAGTCGTCAAAATCGCCTCAGACCAGCTCGGTAAACTGCCGACAACGGACCACCTCTCAGCATTGGAGACCGACCCCACCAAGGGCCTCAAAGCTGCTCAGGAAGCACTCGAAAAGGAAAAACTGCCGGTAACCGAGGAAAACCTCTTCATCGTCGCCGCCTGCGAAGAAAAGGGTATCGCTTTCCTTCAGGGCAAAGGCGCGCTCGGCGTACGCAAAGTCTCTGAAGAGGATAAGGCAGACACCACAACAGCCAAAAAGGCGAAGAGCAAAAAAGCGACCCCGCCGCCCACCGCTTACGACATCTCCATCAACGGTCAAAACTACAACGTCCGCTTTGATGGCCCCAATGCCGTGGTGAACGGCAAGACCTTTGAAGTGAATATCAAAGAAGCCAATGGGAACATGGGCGAAGTGGCGGCCGAGGCAGCCTCCAAAGTGACCCTGACTGAGATCAAATCCCAGCTCCCGGGCCTGATCCTGAGAATCGATAAAACGGTCGGCGCTCAAGTCAAAGCGGGTGAAGTTATCCTGATCGTCGAATCAATGAAGATGGAAACCCCCATCACCGCTCCGCATGATGGCACTCTTTCCGAAATCATGGTCACCCAGGGTGCCCAGGTCGTTACAGATCAGTTGGTCGCCAAGCTGTTGGGCTAAGGCTAAGGGAGAGAATAAATAACAAAATAAGAACAGTTGAGCAGCAAAGTGCAGCTTACCATGCCGGACTTTTCATTCCCTGCCGAGTCTGGCACAACTCTTGCGTCTGCTTCCTTTGGTTTATGAGTAGCGATCCTCTATCCGAATCTTCCGAGAGCCTGAACATCCTCAAGCTCAGCGTTATCGACTCCACCAACACCTTCGCCAAAGAGCGTTTCAATGAGCTCAGAGACCGCACAGCCATCGTGGCCGACTCCCAAACCGCCGGCCGTGGCCGCGGCGGCCGCTCCTGGAGCTCCCTGCAGGGGAATCTCTTTCTGACGCTGGTGCTCAAACCCAATATCCCTTTTTCCAAAAATTCCTCTCATCTCTCCATGACCCACTACATGGGGGTCAGGCTCTGCCTGTTCCTGGAGAAACTGGGGCTCAAGCCGGCCATCAAGTGGCCCAATGATGTGCAGGTCGAGAAAAAGAAGATAGCCGGCATCCTGGCCGAATCGGTCCCCATGCCGATGGGCAGGCTTGGCATCGTCCTGGGTGTCGGTGTGAATCTCAATATGCGTGAATCGGACTTGGAGGCAATTGATCAGCCGGCCATCTCGCTGCTCCAGCTCCTGCCGCCCAATAAACGGCTTTCACGTGATCGCTTCCTGAACCTCTTCCTCCAATTCTTTTTTGAGCAGTACGACCTTTTCCTCAAGAAAGGGTTCTCCATAATCGCCTCCACCTACGACAGTTTTCTGGTCTACAAAGGCGAACGCGTGCGGCTACAGACCGAGCATAGCGTCACCTTTGGCACCATTAAAGGGGTCGGCCCCGATGGCGCCCTCTACCTGGTGGGCGATGATAACAAGCTGCGCGAGTATTACGTCGGCGACGTCTGGCTCGAAAAAGCCTGATATTCCCCCCCGTCATCCGCCAGTATCCGCATTCTTGAAGTACGCGGAAGCGTCTTTGTATTCTCAAAGGTGTAAATCGTTTTCCACCGCATTCATCCGCCAGGATGCGCATTCTTGAGGACATATTGTATTCCCAGTGCGTGATTTTTTCCTCTGCACCCGCATCCGTCAGGATGCAATCCATTCTGCACCCCATACGGGGTGCAGCATATTTTAGGTATGCGGAGCATACCACTCACATAGCCAGGGGTCTTCAGACCCCTGGTACGCATCCGCCCCCAACACCCTTACGACCCCGTGGGGGTCGCATCCCGTTACCCATTTAAAAATCTGTGTAAATTCGTGATTTTTTTCGATGCCTTTTTTTATTGGACGGAATTGATTATTTGAGGTGCCTGGCTGCGACCCCTTGCGGGGTCGGGTGGGGAGATTGTTGGCATCCTTACCAGGGGTCTGCGACCCCTGGCTATGATCTGGCATCCCTACGGGATGCTTAAAAATAGTATGCTTCGCATACGGCGGAGAAGGATATTTGGGTGGTATCCCTACGGGATGCTTCAGAATGGTATGCTCCGCATACCTCAGAATTGCCGCTCCTCGCAGGGTGCAGAGGAATATGATCCTCGCCGCAGAAAATACAAACGCATCCGTTTATCCCTTCAAAAATCTGTGCAAATCTGTGCAAATCTGTGCAAATCTGTGCAAATCTGCGTAATCTGCGGTTAAAAACTGCGGTTAAAAACTGCGGTTAAAAACTGCGGTTAAAAACTGCGGTTAAAAACTGCGGTTAAAAACTGCGGTTAAAAACTGCGGTTAAAAACTGCGGATTGTCCTCTTGACAAATCCCTCTCATCGTTTACGATATCCCCAGGACAATAACAGAATATACCAAAATGAACCGCCGTGAATTCTTGAAGATTTCCGCAACTGCAGCTTTGGCCTCGGGCTTACCGGCCTCTCTCAGCGCACAAACCCCGTCTCCCCAACCGGCCTCCACCGTCGAGTCGCGCATCCGCCTGGGCGCCCCGGTCTATCACAGCCAGGAGGATATCGAGCTCTTTGCGAAGGAGCATCGCCGCCTGGGTTACCGGGCCGCCTACAGCCCCAATGTCAGCCTCCACGATAGCGCGCGCATCGCCGCCATCCGCAAGGCGTTCCAGAAGGAAGATGTCCAGATCGCCGAAGTTGGCATCTGGAATAACCTGATGGACCCCGACCCCGAGCGCCGTAAGGAAAACCGCCGCCGTATGGTCGAAGGCCTGGCCCTGGCAGAGGAGCTCGGAGCCCGCTGCGTCGTCAATATCGCCGGCAGCCTCAACCCGCAGGCATGGATGGGCCCGCACAAAGGTAACTTTAGCCAGGATTTCTTCGATGCCGTCGTCGAGTACTCGCGCGCCATGATCGACGAGGTCAAGCCGAAGACCACCTTCTTCTCACTTGAAATCATGGGCTGGAGCATCCCGCACGATCCCGATTCCTACCTGAAGCTCATCCGCGCCGTTGAGCGCAAACAGTTCGGCGTCCACTTCGACCCGACCAACATGGTCAACTCCGTAGAAAAAATCTACAATACCATCGCGCTCCTCAACGAAGCCTTTGACAAACTGGGCAAGTATATCGTGAGCTGCCATGCCAAGGATATCGCCTGGGTCGTCGAGAACCAGGTCCACTTTGTCGAAGTGATGCCGACCACCGGTGAACTCGATTACCGCACCTTCCTGAAACGACTGGCCGCCCTGCCCCAGCAGCCGCCACTCATGATTGAACACCTGGCCAACAACGATGAATACCAGGAGGCCGCCAGACGCATCTGCGGCGTGATGAAGGAAATCTCAATTTAACTCATGACAAACAGAACGTTACACAGAAAACTGACTCCGTTTTTATTTGTCGCCGTCCAAAAGATTTGCTATTGTGGGGAGAGTGCTTCCAAATGGCATCTATGAAAAGAATATCGCCTTTATAACTACTGTTTCACTAACAGAACTCAGAATAAGAAAATTTAAACTTTAAGGGGTGCCGGTGTAAGGGATGAAAACAAGCGATTTGATTGAAAAATTTTTAAATAAAATTATCTGTGGTTCTGCCGTTGATGTTATGAGGCAGATGCCTGAAGGCTCAATCGATTTAATCGTAACCTCCCCACCCTACAATCTGAAAAACTCCACGGGAAACGGGATGAAAGATGGCCGAGGCGGAAAGTGGGCCAACGCCGCTTTGCAAAAAGGCTACTCTCACCATGATGACTGCATGCCGCATGAAGAATACGTGGAGTGGCAAAGAGAGTGTTTGACGCAGATGCTCAGGCTCCTTCCGGAGCATGGGGCTATTTTTTACAATCATAAGTGGCGTGTGCAGGCGGGGCTATTGCAAGACCGGCAAGATATCATTCACGGATTTCCTCTCAGGCAGATCATCATTTGGAAGCGCTCGGGAGGGCTGAACTTCAATGCCGGCTACTTTTTACCGACCTATGAAGTGATTTACCTGATCGCCAAACCAAAATTCAAACTCCTCCCCAGGGCAAATGCCTGCGGAGATATCTGGGAAATCCCCCAAGAGCTCAAAAATGAACATTCCGCCCCTTTCCCCGTTGCTCTCATAGACCGTATTATCTCCTCTACGCCTGCGAAAATTATTTTAGACCCTTTCATCGGCTCCGGCACAACAGCGATTTCAGCACTGAACTTCCAGCGTGATTACATCGGTATCGATATCTCCCCAGAGTATTGCGCGATGGCCGAAGAAAGAATCAAACAACACAAATTGCAACCTCAACTTTTTTAATAACCCAAATGAAAAAACTGAAACTCACTCTGATTTCGGCGCTTGCCGCCGCCTTCCTTTTCGGCTTGGGCTGGCTGACGCCGCTGTCTGCCTGCTCCTCTATCCTCGTGACCAAAGGGGCTTCCGTCGATGGCTCGTGCATGATCAGCTATGCGGTCGATTCAGCCGGTTTTTTTGCCTGGCTCGATATTTTGCCCGCCTGCGATGGCTCCATCCGGCCTGAGTACCGCAGCGCCTGCCTGCCCGATGCCTTGCCCACCTGCAAGGTCCTGGGCTTCTACGCGCTCACACGGGTCAAAGGTTTCCAGGGAATCATGAATGAGCATCAGGTCGCCATCACCGAAACGACCTTTGAAGGCCCCTCAGAGCTCCAGAACAAGGTCGGCGCCCTGGAATATACCGAGCTCATCACCATCACGCTCCAGCAGGCCCGCACCGCGCGCGAAGCGGTCGAGATCATGATCCGCGAAATCGAAGAGCACGGCTACATTGACCTGGGGGAATCCTTCTCCATTTGCGACCCCAACGAGGTCTGGGTCTTTGAGATTGTCGGCACCGGTTCGACCGATCCTCAAAACGATACCGGCTCGGTCTGGGTGGCGCTCAGGGTCCCCGATGGGCATATCACCGCCCATGCCAACCAGGCGCGAATCCGCGACTTTCCCCGCAATGATCCGGAGAACTGCCTCTACTCCCCCAACGTGGAGTCCTTCGCCATTGAGAGCGGCCGCTATGACCCCGAGAGCGACAAACCGTTCTCCTTTGAAGCTGCCTATGGCGGTACCGGCGACCTCACTAAACGCGCCTGTGAAAAGCGTGTCTGGAGCTTCTTCCGCCGTGTTGCCCCCTCGCTCAACCTCTCTGAGGATTACGCCCAGGGGGTCCCGGATGCCGAGCTCTACCCCTGGTCGATTATTCCCGATAAAAAACTCTCAGCCGCCGACGTGATGGCACTCACCCGTGACCGCTATGACGGCACCCCCTATGATATGCGCACCGGTATTGATGCCGGCCCCTATGGCAACCCGCTGCGCAACCGCCCTCTGAGCTGGAGCGTGGATGGCGTCCGCTACGCCTGGGAGCGTCCCATTTCGGTCCCTCAGACCTGCTGCACCATTGTCAC
>JAGVTF010000049.1 GCA_019136955.1 Verrucomicrobiota bacterium | reverse complement strand
CTACAAATTTCAGGTCCACCATTTTTGCGGCATACTTTTTTGCCATTTCAACGACAGATTGGGGCGTATTCATCTATGCTCTCTGGAGCCTGTGCCAGCTGCTGCTCAGGCAATCCTAAATTCATGCTAAAGTAAAAAACCCTCCCCTTCCAGTGAAAAGGAGGATAATTACAAGAATTTTGAGTGCCGAAGGCAAATCAGCGCAGCGCGTTTTCGTCCATCTCTCCGCTGCGAATCCGAATGGCGTCTTCCACCGAGTAAATAAAGATTTTCCCGTCACCGATTTTTCCGGTTCTGGCAGACTCCACAATCACCTTGATGGCTTGTGAAACCTGGTTGTCGGGCAGGACGATTTCGATGCGTATTTTGGGCAGGAAATCCAAGGTATATTCGCTGCCACGGTATATTTCTGTATGGCCTTTTTGCCGACCGAAACCTTTGACTTCGCTTACGGTCATTCCGTCGATACCCAGGGCAGAAAGAGCCTGTTTTACATCTTCGAGTTTATAAGGTCTGATAATAGCTTCGATTTTTTTCATATTTGTCTTTGTCAACCGCGTTCAAATTATAAAACAGCAGCAGATTGCTGCACAGGTTAATTATCCTTGGGGCTGATTTTTACTTCATGTTGGCGATGATGCTCTCTCCAAACTCTGAGCATCGAATCTCAGTGGCTCCCTTCATAAGGCGGGCGAAGTCGTAGGTAACGCGCCTGGATGCGATAGCCCCGTTCAGTCCAGCAATGATAAGGTCTGCGGCTTCACTCCAGCCCATATAGCGGAGCATCATCTCACCGCTCAAGATAACGCTGCCGGGGTTGACCTTATCCTGGTTAGCATATTTAGGGGCTGTGCCATGAGTCGCTTCGAAGATGGCGTGGCCGGTGGTGTAGTTGATGTTGCCGCCCGGGGCAATGCCAATCCCTCCCACCTGAGCAGCCAGGGCATCGGAAAGGTAATCGCCGTTGAGGTTCAGCGTGGCGATGACGTCAAAATCAGAAGGGCGTGTCAAGACCTGCTGCAGAGTAATATCAGCAATGGCATCTTTTACCAGGATAGCCCCAGCGGCCAGAGCCTCTTCCTGCTCCTGGTTGGCTGCATTGTCGCCACTCTTTTTTCGTGTTCTTTCCCATTGTGCCCAGGTATAGACCTGAGTGCCAAAGAGCTCTTCGGCACAGGCATAGCCCCAGTCACGGAAGGCCCCTTCAGTGTATTTCATGATGTTGCCTTTGTGGACGAGGGTGACGCTTTTGCGCTTTTGGTGCAGGGCATACTCAATAGCGGCTTTGACTAAACGTGTGGTACCTTCTTTTGAAACGGGTTTAATGCCGATACCAACACAGGGAGAGGACTCTTTAGCAAAACGGATTTTTTTGAAATCTTCCGAAAACTCGTTTTTTAGAAACTCCAGGACTTTGGCCGCTTCGGCTGAGCCAGGCATGTATTCAATTCCAGCATAGATATCTTCTGTGTTTTCACGGAAAATGACCATATTTACTTTTTCGGGGTGTTTCACAGGGCTGGGCACACCAGAGAAATATTGGATGGGGCGCAGGCAGACGTAGAGGTCAAGCAGTTGGCGCAGGGCAACGTTGAGAGAGCGAATCCCCCCACCAATCGGGGTGGTCAGAGGACCCTTGATGCCGACCAGATAATCGCGAAAAACCTCGACCGTTTCATCGGGAAGCCAGGTATCAAATTTTTCTTTGGCCAGACCGCCTGCATAAACTTCAAACCAGGAGATTTTCCGTTTGTCTCCATAAGCCTGGGAGACGGCGGCATCGAATACTCGCTGGCTGGCCGCCCAAATGTCGGGGCCGGTGCCATCGCCGCGAATGAAGGGGATTACGGGGTTATCGGGTACATTGAGTTTACCATTTAGGATTTGAATTTTATCGCCTTCTGGTGGGGTAAGTGTCGTATATTTCATCTCGTTGCTTTTTTAAATTTTAAGGCAGTGTGCCGGAGCTGGCCGCCGCTGTTTGCTTGTGATTTAAAGTTGAGGTTTAGAGGGTTGAGGCTCCGTATATCTGGAATTTTTTTTGAGATGTCTTTTCAGAGCTTCCAAAGTGCCGATTCACTTTTTCCAAAATGGTTTCTACGCTTAAGCCATACTTTTTCTGAAGTTCTTCTGCTGTCGTGGCATGTTCCACGAACCTGTCAGGCCATCCAATACGAATCATGGGGACCTGAACCGCTCGGCTATTGAGCAGCTCCAGGACAGCGCTGCCATAGCCGCCGGTGAGCATGTGGTCTTCGATGGTAAGGAGCAGGTCTGCGTTCTGCGCATAG
>JAGVTF010000146.1 GCA_019136955.1 Verrucomicrobiota bacterium | reverse complement strand
ATTACAGTCCTGCACAAGTGGCTGAGGCTGTGAAGCGGGCTGTTCTTCTGGGTTACCGTCACATCGATTGCGCTTCAATCTATGGAAATGAAAAAGAGATTGGCGCTGTATTAAAGGAATTGCAGCAAGCGGGAGTTGTTCAGCGGGAAGAGCTATGGATTACTTCCAAAGTCTGGAATAACCGGCATGATGACGTGGTGGGCTCTTGCAAGCAATCCCTGTTAGACCTGGAACTCGATTATCTGGATTTGTTTTTGGTGCACTGGCCCTTCCCCAACCATCATGCCAGTGGTGTCAGTGTAGACTCTCGTGATCCTCACGCCGTCCCCTACATTCACGAAAACTACATGAAGACCTGGGAAGCAATGGAAAGCTTGCTGGATGCGGGGCTGGTGCGCTGCATCGGAACTTCCAATATGACTATCCCAAAAATGGAGCTTCTCCTGAGAGACTGCCGCGTCAAACCGGTGGTTAATGAAATGGAGCTGCATCCGCACTTTCAACAAAGAGAGTTTTTCGATTATCTCAATGGAAATGGAATTAAGGCAATCGGGTTCTGCCCCATCGGCTCGCCTGGACGGCCAGACAGGGATAAGACGTCGGAAGACAGTGTTCCAATGGAGGACCCGGTGATTGTGGAAATTGCCAAGAGACATGGAGTTCATCCGGCCATTGTTTGCGTGAAATGGGCTATTCAAAACGGACAGATTCCCATTCCATTTTCTGTAAAGCCAGAGAAGTATTATGCGAACCTTCGCTCTGCCACAGAGGCTCCTCTGAGTACTGATGAAATGGAACAGATACGGAGGATTGATAAAAACTGCCGTCTTATCAAAGGACATGTTTTTCTCTGGCCAGAGGCTGAAGACTGGCGTGACCTTTGGGATGAGGATGGAGTCATCAAGGGTGTTTAGTTTGAAAAGAAGAGCCTAAAAACAGTTATGAAAGCTGCCTATCTACCTGGTAACAGCACCGTGATACTTAAAGAGGTTGAAATTCCCACTCCAGGTCACGGAGAAGTGCTGATTAAAATGAAAGCATCCACTATTTGTGGGAGCGATATTCGTGCGATTTACCGTGAACATTTGGGCGAGGGGCCCGAGAAGTATCAAAATAAAATTTGCGGGCATGAGCCTTCTGGGCAGATTGTTCGGTGTGGCCCTGGATTGCGCCGGTTCAAGGAGGGGGACAGGGTGATCGTCTACCATATTTCAGGCTGCGGAGTCTGTAATGACTGCCGGCGAGGATATATGATTAGCTGTACCAGCCCATATCGACGCGCGTACGGCTGGCAAAGGGATGGAGGCATGGCAGAGTATTTGCTGGCCGAGGAGAAAGATTTAGTGCTGCTGCCCGATTCACTCTCTTATTCGGATGGTGCTCAGATTGCTTGCGGTTTTGGAACAGTGTATGAAGGATTGGAAAAGATCAGTGTCTGTGGTAACCATGACCTCCTTATTGTAGGACTGGGGCCTGTAGGCCTTGCATCCGCAATGCTGGCACGTGCTCTTGGTGCCAGACGCATTTTTGGTGTGGACATCGTTGAAGCACGCATGAACCTGGCCAGAGAGAAGAAGCTCTGTGACTATGTCATTGCCTCTGATTCTTCTGCGCTTGAAAAGATACGAGATTTAACGAATGGAAATGGAGTGGAACGCGCTGTTGACTGCTCAGGCAACACCTACGGCCGGCAACTGGCGATCCAGTCTACCCGTAAATGGGGTAAAATTGTCTTTATCGGAGAAGGAGGGAGCTGTGAGTTTGCTCCAAGTCCAGATATTATACATGGACAGAAAACTATTTATGGCTCTTGGGTGACAAATCTCTGGAGAATGGAAGAACTGGTCGAACGAATCGAACGCTGGGGTATCCGCCCCGAGGAATTGATTACTCACCGCTTTTCGCTGGAACAGGTTGCTGAAGGTTTTACCTTAATGAATGAAGGACAGTGCGGTAAAGTAGCTATTTGTTTTGATGAAGAGTTGAAATAATTTAATTTTGACTTTGATTTTAAGTATAAATATGTTTTTATTTTAGATAAATCTTTCTTTATAGTATCATGTTCGTCTCATAACAGATAAAAAAGAAATCAAATAAAAAACTCCAAAGTATGGTGTAGACTTTGGAGTTTTTTTATTTTTTAAAATGAGAAAAGTCTACGCAAGTGATTGAGCTGAAGGCTCTTTGAAATGGTCGGGGCGGAGAGATTTGAACTCTCGACCTCTTGTACCCGAAACAAGCGCGCGAGCCAGGCTACGCTACGCCCCGACGACATCTCCTTCAGGCGAAGGACGTGACGATTCT
>JAGVTF010000231.1 GCA_019136955.1 Verrucomicrobiota bacterium | reverse complement strand
ATCGTCCCGTCAGAAACGAATTTATCTATAAAGGGATCCTTGAATGCACCATCGCTGAACTTGAGCAGGAGCCTCCCATCTTGCGTAACCTCCGTACTGATCTCCTTCACTCCCGGAACCCGTTGGCGCATTTTTTCCAGAATTTTATTAAAAATTTCAGGGTGTTCCTCATGCAGCGTTCTGGCCACCAGTTGTAGATTGTCGCCTGTTGTGGATAGATGGTTCTCTTCGCCTGTAGCCTCTTTACTTCCCCGGGCCATGCTGATGTGGAAGTCCGATACATGCCAGTTTTCAATAAGATTCCTGAGTGCCGCGGCTGCCTTGAAACGTTGAAACTGCCCTAATCCTTTGATAGCGAGAATATCTTTTGATTCCAGCGTCTGTTCTTCTTTATTTAAATCTTCGTCCGTTTTATCAAAGTCTTCCTCATTGGTCACAGCCTCGCCCGAGCCATTTGTAAAATCAAGAAAGTGAAAAGGAGAACCATGTTGACCGCGCTTGTAGCGCAATATCTCCCGTTTTACGCATACTTTCGATTCCACGATGCCAATCTCCAGCGCGTAGGTAACCAGGCGTTCTTTCCCGGTAATAGGCATTCTATATTGTATTTCAATGGAGATGCTCTCATTCTGAGCTCCACGAGAAACCACTTCCTGAAACCCTCCTCTGCTCCGCAACGCATTGGATACATTGTGCGTCAGGCAATCCTTGAGAAATCCAAAGAGATCAAAAAGCGTGCTTTTACCCGAACCATTGGCACCGACAAGGATACAAAGACGGGGAATATCCACCAATTCGACATCCTTGTAGACTTTAAAATTGCGCAATCGAATGGATTCTATTTGCATAATGACAAAGTTAAAAACAACCGAGGGATCGGCACAAGCTTTATGTAACACTTTTAGGAACCTTATTCAATCCTTCTCTGCGGAAGTTTTCCCGCTATAAATACGTTGCGGTCGTTATTCCTCCGGCTGTGTTTCTGTTTTGGCCTTGCAAATTACGCCATTGACGCCCCAGGGCTTCTCCTTTAGAATCTCCCAGCATAACTGTATACCATTTGATACAGTCTGTTTAAAAATGAGCAATTATTCAAAAGGCGGCCGTTTTCAGCCGTATATCTCTCCGCAGATGCAGGTGAGGGAGCTGGGTGTTGTCCCTGTCGTATTGGGTGCGTTATTGGGTATGATTTTTGGCGCATCCTCCCTTTATCTGGTCCTCAAGGTAGGCTTGACGGTTAGTGCCTCTATCCCGGTTGCCGTCATTTCCATCACGATTTTTAAGCTTCTCTCCAAGGTCGGCCTCCGCGATGCCACCATTCTGGAAAACAACATCGTCCAGACCGGCGGCTCGGCCGGTGAATCCATCGCCTTTGGGGTCGGCGTCACGATGCCGGCCATCATGTTGCTGGGCTTCGAGCTTGAACTGGGGCGTATCATGGTCGTGGCCACCCTGGGAGCCTGCCTGGGCATTCTCATGATGATCCCGTTGCGCCGTGCACTGATCGTCGAACAGCACGGAACCTTGAAATATCCCGAAGGCACCGCCTGCGCTGAAGTCTTGAAAGCGGGCGATGCAGGTTACAGCCGCCAGTTGGCAGCAGCCCAGCGCCAGGGACGCTCCGACCGCGCTCAGAGCTCTCCCCATAGAGGCAGAGCCGGCTCCCTGAGCGGCCAGTTGATCTTTGCCGGCTTCGGCATCGGTCTGGTCTACAAAGCCGCGATGGCGGCGTTCCGCCTCTGGAAGGAGATTCCGACCCGTATTTTTAGCGGCGTTTACAAAGGCGGCTCGATTTCAGCCGAGATTTCCCCCGAGCTCATGGGTGTCGGCTACATCATCGGTCCCCGGGTCGCCAGCATCATGTGCGCCGGTGGTGTCCTTTCCTATCTGGTTCTCATCCCGCTTATTAAGTTCTTTGGCGATGCCATTGCCGAGCCGCTCCTGCCGGCCACCATGCTGATTAAAGATATGAGCCCGGACCAGGTCCGCGGCAACTACATCATGTATATCGGTGCCGGAGCGGTGGCCGCAGGCGGTATTATCAGCGTCTGCAAATCAATGCCGATCATTTGGAGCAGCATCCGCGCCGGCCTGGGGATGGTCAGCAGCGCCGTCAGTGGCGGTGCCCAGAGATGCCGCACGGATCAGGACCTGCCGCTCAAGTTCGTTCTGATCGGTATCGTCGTGCTGGTAGCAGCCATCACCGCTGCCCCAGCCCTCAAAATGAACCTCCTGGGCGCATTGCTCCTGGTTATTTTCGGTTTCCTTTTCAGTACCGTCAGCTCCCGCGTCACCGGTGAAATTGGCTCTTCTTCCAACCCCATTTCGGGAATGACCGTTGCCACTCTGATTTTGACCTGCCTGGTCTTCCTCATCATCGGCTGGACCTCCCCCGCTTACTACGTGACAGCTCTTTCTGTCGGCGCTGTGGTCGCTATCGCGGCCAGCAACGCCGGAACTACCTCCCAGGACCTCAAAACCGGCTATCTGGTCGGCGCCACCCCCAAGAGTCAGCAGATCGCCATCCTGATTGGCGCCCTCTGCTCGGCCCTCGTTTTGGGTCCGGTCCTGATGCGCCTCAACACGGCCGGCACTATTTATGTACCGCACTTGAGCTACGAAAAAGTTACCGTCTCGGCGCCGCCGCTGGCCAAGAGCGATCATCTCCCCCTCTTTTCCGGCGAGTGGCTCCCCGATGATAATGCCTATGCTCTCCTCACTGTGCCTGCTTCGGGGGAATTCAATGGCCAGACCAATCTCCTTTCCCCAGGCAGCTATCTTATCAATGAAGCCGGTGCGCCGCAGTGGAAACTGATGACCAACTACCCGGCCAGCCTCAAGGCCAACCCCGAGGAGTTCAAGGAGAAAACCACACTTGCCGGCATACAGGGTCGGCAGGATACACGGGAGTATCACGTCTGGTTCAACCAGGACGCCAAGGCCGGCCTCATCGGCAAATACCTGGCACGCGAAGATGGCTCCATCGCCTACATGGTGGACCCGGGCGTCAACGGCACCTATTCAACCCGCCCCGATGGCTCGGTCGTACCCAAGTTTGGCGCTCCTCAGGCCACCCTCATGGCGACGATTATCAAGGGCATCCTGAGCAGAGAACTCCCCTGGGGGCTGGTGCTGACCGGTGTCGTCATTGCCGTCCTCCTGGAGATGTGTAAGGTTCCCTCGCTCGCCTTCGCGGTCGGCCTTTACCTGCCGCTCTCTTCATCGGCGCCGATCTTTGTTGGCGGGATGATCCGCCTCCTGGTTGATTGGCATCTCAAGCGCAAACACAAAAACAGAAGGCTTACGCCGGAGCAGTTGGCAGCAGAGGGCGATAAGAGCCCGGGCGTCCTTTTGGCTTCGGGTTACATTGCCGGTGGCGCCATTGCCGGTATTATAATCGCTTTTGTGGTCGGGGTCTTTCCGCTGGTCGCGGATAATATCCTGAACTGGGCCCAGGCGCATAACCCGTTCTTTGCGGGAGCCTGGTCCAATCCGCTTTCGCTAATCCCCTTTACCCTGATCGGTGTTTTGCTCTACCTGACCGGTCGTGATTATTTTAACAGGTTTGGTCCCCCTCCTCGCACAGGTGGCCGCGGTCCGGGTGGTGGACGTGGTGGCGACTCGCGCAGGTACTCAGGCAGACGCCCCTATAGACGCCCTGACCAGACCAACAGAAACCGCCAGAGCGGCCGCGGTGGCGGCGGCGGAGGCGGAGGCTCTCCCCAGCAACATGGCTCTGGTCAACAATCCGGTGGCACTGGCAGCCGTGGCAGTAATTACAGACAGCACGGAACTTCCCATGGCGGCGCTCGCCAGGGTGGTTACCGCTCCAACCAGCAACGCACAACCTATGATGGAGATGGGCCGGATACTTTCAGCCCGGGCGTCCGCTCATAAAACAGTGCCTGCCACGCTGATAATCTCTGCTCTGGAAAGATGACCCGGCTGCGTCCAGTCACATCGCTCCTGATGCCGGAGCTCGAGCCCTACCGGATGATGAAGCGCTCTTACGATCAGCATCTGCAGGGCATCTTCATCGCTGAAGGGGAAAAAGTGGTCTCCCAGCTCTTGCGGAGCCGCTATCGGGTTTTGAGCGCCTTGATGCCCGAAAAGTATTATCAGCGCCTCCAGCCTCTTTGTGATGCCCGCCGGGAAGACTTCGATATCTTCCTGGCCGATAAAACCCTCCTCAAAGAGCTGACCGGCTACAAATACTATCAGGGAGTCCTGGCTGTGGGGCAGATTCCTGCACGGCTCTCTTTGCAGGAGGCCTGGGAGCGCTCACCCTCTCCGCGCTTCTTCATGGCCGTGGATGAGCTGGCTAACCCCGAAAATCTGGGCACCATGATCAGAAATGCCGCCGCTTTCGGTGTCCAGACCGTCATCGTCGGCTCTCTCTGCTGCAATCCGTGGCTCCGGCGCTCGGTCCGCAGCTCTGTCGGCAATATCTTCTCCATCAATATCGTGGAAGGGGTTGAAATCCGTAAAGCCTTTGCCTGGCTTCGCTCCCGCTCCATGCAGGTCATTGCCGCCCATCCTCATGCCGAGTCTCATACGCTGGGCAGCTACCAATGGCCCCAGGGCGATCTCTGCCTCACCTTTGGCAGCGAAGGCCAGGGAATCCCCCAGGCCGTCCTGGATACCTGTAGCGCTTCCGTCTCCATCCCGATGAGCAACCAGGCCGATTCCATCAACGTCGCCTGTGCCAGTGCAACCTTCCTCTACGACGCCTGGAGACTCCGCCAAAAGCCGAGCCCCCCGCCGGAACTTTGAGCTTATTTCTCTATTGGAATTTCTTTTGCCTCTGGTGTACACTTTCTCCTGGCGGGCATGAGACCCCGCAACCTAAGCACCCGGCTTACTATCCACAAGCCCAGCGTGCTGAAGCGATCCAGTAATAACCAAAACGATCAACTATCACACCAACTATGAATAGTCCTATCAGAATTGCCGTGACCGGCGCCGCTGGTCAAATTGGGTACAGCCTCCTTTTCCGTCTGGCTTCGGGTGCCGTCTTTGGCCCCTCTCAACCCGTTATCCTTCACCTTATTGAAATCGAGCCTGGCATGGCCGCTCTGGAAGGCGTGGCCATGGAGCTGAGCGACTGCGCCTTCCCGCTCCTGCAGGATGTCCTCCTGACCTCTGACCTGGATAAAGGTTTTAACGGCGTCAACTGGGCGCTGCTGGTCGGCAGTGTCCCGCGCAAAGCCGGTATGGAGCGCAAGGACCTGCTGAATATCAACGGTAAAATCTTCACCGGCCAGGGGCAGGCAATTCAGAAAAATGCCGCCAGCGATGTCCGCGTTCTGGTCGTCGGCAATCCCTGCAACACCAATTGCTACATCGCCATGAATAACGCCAAAGATGTTCCCGCTGAGCGCTGGTTTGCGATGACCCGTCTGGATGAATCACGCGCCAAGGCCCAGCTCGCCCAAAAAGCGCAGCTCCCCGTCTCTGAAGTCACCAACATGGTCATCTGGGGCAACCACTCCGCCACCCAGTACCCGGATTTCTACAATGCCCGCATTCAGGGCAAGCCGGCCACGGAAGTCATCACCGATGAAGGTTGGCTCAAGGGCGAATTCATCTCCACGGTTCAGCAGCGCGGTGCCGCCATCATCAAGGCTCGTGGTGCTTCTTCGGCCGCCAGTGCCGCCAGCGCCGCTCTGGATACCGTTGTCAGCATGAGCACCCCCACTCACCCGACCGATTGGACCAGCGTGGCGGTTTGCTCCGATGGCTCCTATGGAATTGAGAAGGGGCTCATCTGCTCCATGCCGATTCGCGTCGATGCCAAAGGCTGGAGCGTCGTTCAGGGACTGGAAGTCAATGAGTTCAGCCGCGCCAGGATTGATGCCAGCGTCAATGAACTCAAGGAAGAAGCCGCCGCTGTTGCCGATCTTATTCAGAAATAGCTGCGCTTGAGGCCCGAAGTGAGAAAGACGTCTGAGCTTTTTTTGCCCAGGCGTCTTTTTTACATAAGAGCGGAAACCCGTTCAGGCCCTCGGATGCGATCGATCATACACCTTTTTGAGCCGCTCCACCGTCACATGCGTATAAATCTGCGTCGTCACGATATGTTCGTGGCCCAGCAGCTCCTGGACGCTCCGCAAGTCGGCCCCCGCATCCAATATATGCGTGGCAAAGCTATGGCGCAGTTTGTGCGGCGTCAGTGAGGGGTCCAGCCCGGCCAGTGCAAGGTATCTCTTGAGGTTGTACTGAATGAGCCGCGGCGTCGGAGGTTCCGGCTTGGAGCGTCCGCTCCAGAAGACCGGTTCATCGGCCTCAGGTCTGCGCTCCAGCTCGCGCCAATAGTGGCGGATCGCCTCCAGTGCCGGCTCGCCAATCGGCGCTATTCGCTCCTTCTTCCCTTTCCCCAGTACCCGCACCGATTGCCCACCAAAGGAGATATCCTCCACTTTGAGGGCGCAAAGCTCGCTGATACGCAGACCGCAGGAGTAAAAAACTTCTAAAATGGCACGGTCCCGCCAACAGGCATGGACCTTCTGCGAGTACTTGAAGCTCTCCTTACGGGGTGCGGCTCCCTTTTTCCCCTTCTCGCGTTCCAGACTTTTTTGGTGCGCCGTTTCGATTCGTTTCAATTCCACCAGAGGAGCCTCCAGAAGCGCCAGAATCTGCTCCTGGGTGAGGAAACGCGGCAGGCGCTTCTCCTGCTTTGGCATGGCGATATCCTTAATGGGGGAAGTTTCAAGCAATCCGCGCCGAATCAAAAATCTATAAAAAGAGCGCATCGCCGAAAAACGGAGATGAATCGCCGCGCGTTTGAGGTTCCTGGCCCCCAGACTGCGCAGATAGGAGCGGAAGTCTTCACGCTTTAGCCTGAGCCAGTCGGCCTCTCCCCCAAACTGCGTCTGATACCAAAGGGTGAAATCTTCCAGCGCCTGCCGGTAATTCCGGCAAGTATAGATAGAAGCGGCCCGCTCAGAAGAGAGATACCGGAGGAACTCCTCCGCTTCTTCTGCCAATTGAAGACTTTCCTGCTCCTGAGCCGCCTGCCTTTGCTTTGCTTTCTCCTCCACGCTTGTTCCGTCCAATATTGAAAAAGGGATACGGATATTTCGCAACCCGTATCCCACGCTATGAACCAATGCTTCTTCAGAAAACCTAAAAAAGAAACACGTTAATTATGAGAGTTTCCAGTCACCTCTCCAGGCTGGCATCATCAGATTGCTCGCTTCCACGTCACCCACAATCTGCTCCGCAACCGGGTCCCACTTGATCGGGCGGCCCAGACGCATCGATATCATGTTCAGGAGGCAGATCGTAGCGCTGCGGTGGCCAATCTCCACGTCCGCGAAGGGACGATCTCCCGTGCGGATACAATCGAGGAAGTTGCCGTGGTGGCTGCCGGAGCGGCCCAGATTAATCTTGAACTCTCTGCGCAGTTGGCGGTTCTCATTGCCCAGCGGCCCATCTTCATCGATCAGATCCAGCCACTCGGGGTTCGAGGCTTCCAGCGTGCCTTCGTGAACATGCACAAAGACCCAACCATCGGTGCCGACGAACTTAATGCCGCGACCACCCGGGCTTGTCCCTTCGGGAACCACCGTTCCGCCCACCAGCTTGACGCCATCGGCATAGGTGTTCTCAAATTCAAACTCCATCGGAGTATCATAGATACCGTGCTGGTCATCCCAGCCACGAGCCGTGATTTCAACAGGGCCCGTATCGTCGCTGTTGTTACCCAACTGTCCAAGATCGATCACGTGCGCGCCGCGGTCAGACATCTCACCGGCTCCATAGAGCAGGTTGAAGCGCCACTGGTGGTGGACTCTCTCCTTGTAGTACTGCACCACGGGAGTATGCCCCATCCAGAAATCAAAATCCAATTCAGCGGGTATCTTCTGCATACCCGGAGGCACTGAGGTGAACTCGCGGATATGATTATGGTGCGCCTCCACCGTCGGCATCTGGATGTACATGGTCTGCAGCTTGCCAATATAGCCGTTGCGGACCAGCTCGGCCGCATAACGGGCATTGGAGCGCGAGCGCTCATGGCTGCCCGTCTGGAACACTACATTGTACTTGCGGACCGCATCACGAACCGCCTTGCTCTCGGCAATGGAGTTGGCCAGCGGCTTCTCGCAATAAACATGTTTGCCCGATTTGGCCGCTGCGACGCTGATAATGGCGTGCCAATGGTCCGGCGTACAGACCGTAACCGCATCAATATCGCGACGGGCCATAATTTCACGGAAATCACTATATTTACGGCAATCCTGGTTGCCATAGCGCTCATTAACAATCTGCGCCGCTGCATTCAGGCGGTTGCTGTCCACATCACACACACCCACCACCTGGATGGAATCGGGCGCCAAAAACGCCCTCATGTTTCCATTGCCCTGACCACCCTGACCAATCGTGGCCATCACGATCTTATCATTCGCTCCAAATGCTCTGGAGGGAATGATGGTCGGGAAACCAATCACGGCAGCTGCGCCCACCAGTGAGCTGGCTTTCAAAAACCTTCTACGAGATAGTTTCTTCATACGTGGGTGCTATTCTAAGCCGTTCCCCCACTCCTGACAAGAGATTTATGCTTGTTAAGCAATTTTTTTCTCTCATTATTATTTGGAACGAAGCTTGACATTCACCTCTTTTCAGGTCATAGTTCCCTCTTGCCTTGAGGCCGAAAGGGCGCAGGGCACGCCAATGAAGGCTGCCCCCAACCCCTCGGCAGGGCCCAGGAGAGGAGTGAAATAGAAGGTGACTGAATTAAAAGTTAGAAAAGGCGAACCGCTCGAGCGCGTTCTGCGTCGGATGAAAAAGCGTCTGGACCGTGAAGGTGTCATACGCGAAGTGAGAAACCACCGTTATTTTGAAAAACCTTGCGAGAAAAAGCGTCGCAGAATGAAGGTCGCACGCTTCTCTGCCATGCTGGCCGCGCGCTATGCCGAAATGTAATTTGAGCTTCTGATTTAGAAACTCAAAGAAAATTTTTCAGGGAGGGTCCCCCATAAAGGGGCCCTCTTTTTCTCTGTTTCCCCCTGGTATTCCCGTTTTTTCCTCTCTTTCTTCCAAAAAGTTTAGATTTTATTTTCTTCATATCCTGCTTGAATCAAGTCTATTAGGAAATTAAAGAGTGAGTGAAAGCGGCTTCAGGGTCATTTTTATTTCTCCACTGCACCCATTTCTGCTACACTCGATTCTGGAGCGGCTTGGCAGCAACCAGCCAATCCAAAATCTTATGTTTTCGTTGCAGAAGCTTTTTTGTCGCGATGAGAAGTTCTTCGACTTGATTGAGGCACTCGCCGAATCAAGCTCATCCAGTGTCAAAACTCTTGCTCAGTTTTTGCTCCATCAGGGGGACTTGACTTCGGTCGATGGCATCGTCCAAAAGCGTCGTCAGAGCAAAGAGCTCAGTGATGAAATAGCGCACCAGCTTTGCGTCTCCTTCATCACCCCTTTTGAGAGAGAGGATATCGAGGCTCTCACCTCTTCATTAACCAAGATCAGCAAAACTTCAGAAAAATTCATCTCCCAGTATTTTCTCTTCAAGGAAGCCATCGAGCATGATGACTTCAAAAAACAGTCCGAACTGCTGGAGCTCTCGGCCGAGCTGCTCCTGGAGATGGTCAAAAAACTCCGTCGCAGCCCCAATGTGGAGGAGATCAAAGAGATGAATTCAAAACTGCTCAACTACGAAGCTGAGTCAGACCGGATCATGCTCATCTTCATGCAAGAGCTCTTCACCAAGGCCGATACCTCCATGATCAATCTCCTGGCCAATAAAAACTTGCAGGAATTGCAGGAAAAACTGACTGAACGCTTCCGCGATGCTGGCAACATCGTCTTCCGAATCGTTTTGAAATACTCATAAACCCCACTAAAGAAACCCGATAGCGCTTGAGTCGGTTTTCTTCTACCAAAGGCATAAGTATGACACTTGTTTTTTGCGTCATCCTGATAGCTCTGGCCTTCGAGTATATCAATGGATTCCACGACACCGCCAATGCCATCGCCACCTCCGTCTCTACACGGGCTCTCTCTGTCCGCAATGCGATAGCTATTGCTTCGGTTTTTAACCTCCTCGGCGCTCTTTCCGGGCACGCCGTGGCCAAGACCATTGGCAAAGGCCTGGTAAACATAAACTTCGTTACCCAGGAAACCATCCTTTGCGCCCTCATCTCAGGTATCATCTGGAACCTCATCACCTGGTATGTCGGTATCCCCTCAAGCT
>JAGVTF010000121.1 GCA_019136955.1 Verrucomicrobiota bacterium | reverse complement strand
TTCGCTCCGGCTCTGTGAGGCTGTTCTCTGCCCACTCATCCGGATGGCTCATCGTAAGAAGAGTTCCTCTGGAAGATATCTTTCTCTTGGTATCCAGTTTAAAGACAACCTCTCTGGCGCTCTTGTCCAGGTTGACAGCTTTAATAAAGAGCTCCTTATTATTCCGGCTGGCCGAGGCATAAACAGACTGCGTTTCGGTAATTGTCGAAGCTTCATGAATCTTCACTCCATCCAGAGAGCAGATAATCTTATTCGCCTGCACATCTACCTGGATATCATACCATTTACCCGTCTGGATATTTCCATTCACACTCTGGCCCAGTTCGCTCTTGCCACCATCCATTGAGACCTCTATGGCGTGCCGGGTATTGCCCCAGCCGCCTATATTCCACCAGAAGAAGTTTTTGTTATCCTGCGCATTAAAGAGGATTAAAAAACCTTCATTGCCGCTGACTTTTCGAGCCTTCACATTGAAAGTATACTGCTTTAGCTCCATCGGCAGATAAGCAAAAACATTCTCGCCTCTGGCCGTTTGTCTCAGAGCGCCCGACTCGACCCTCCAGGAGCCACCATTTGTTCTCCACTCAGGTACCTGGGAGCCGCTGTTCTCATAGATTGTTTCGCCGTCAACGGTTACTTTCATATCTTTGAACTCGGCCTGGGTAACCCATGTGCCCAACCCGACTCCGCCAGCAGTAGACTTGTCTATTACCAGAGGAGCTACCTCCATCTCGACAGGAACTACTTCAGAACCAATATGTTGAGCGAATAATTTTTGTACGTAATAGGAAGGAGTCCCGTAAGAACGATGATTGTCAAAGTTGATCAAATCAGGGCTCCAGCTCCTTCTGTTGACATTGACGAAAAGCGGTGCATAAGAAGTCATGGTAACAACATCAGCGTTGTTCTCCATACCCATCATATAAACAGCTTCACCCAGGGCACCGCGAAGTGCTCCAAGGCCATTGCGTTGAGTCACTGCATATTCTCCAACATAAATTTCCATCCCACCGCGTTCGTAGCTGTCGTACTGGTGAAACTTACTAATAAAGTACTCTGGAGTGCTGTAGTAGTGTTCATCCAATATCTCTATGGGCCGACTCTTGGGGGAGCCACCCCAGAGGCAAGCCACCACTTTGATCTCGGGGTGTTTTTCTTTAATGGCGTCATAAAAGAGGGCATACCGTTCATCATACGCCGGACCTCCATTCTCATTACCCACCTGGAGCATGGTCAGGTTAAAAGGTTTTGGATGACCGTTTTTAGCACGCTCTGCTCCCCAACGGGTACTGGTATCACCATTGGCATATTCTATGGCATCCAACGCATCCTGAACATACTCATCCATCTGCTCCATAGGCACGACATCCTTGTGAGACATGCCGCAATTGATGACAAAGAGCGCCTCGGCTCCCAGGTCTTCACAGAGCTCCAGATACTCATGATACCCCAGACCGTGCCCCACTTCATAACCCCACAGATTATGCTGTGTTCGGCGCTCGCTTAACTTACCAATGGTCTCTTTCCAGCGGTAAGAGGTCGCCATGGTATCTCCCTCTACCCAGCAGCCACCCGGAAAGCGGACAAAAGTAGGGTTAAGGTCTTCCAGCTTCTTTGCCAAATCTATCCGCAGACCGTTTTCTCTGTTTCCCCAGGTTTTTTTGGGAAACAGGCTTACCATATCCAGATAGACTTCGCCACTTGCATCCAAAACCAACTGCAGTGAAGCATTGTGAGATGCACTCTTTGGGCGTAAAGTCAGGCTTTGCTTAGTCCAATCCTGAGAAACTTTAACCTTAGAGGCTGCTAAAAAGTCCCCTGTTTCATTTACCAGACGAGCTTTCAAGGTTCCAGGGCTGCCTTTGACAAAAAGGCTCAGTTTATAAGCTGCGCCCTTCTGGACAGAGATTCCAAAATATCCATTGTTTATTAAAAGGCCTTCTCCTTTTTGGCCCTCGGGCACATCCACTTTTAGAAGTGCGCTTTGGCTATTGAAACCTCCAGTGGGAACGTCCTGCACGAGGGATGCCACAGCCGTAGCAGCACCCGTACTTCTTTCCTCCCAATGATCAAGCTTGGACGAATCTTCAAAATTCCGATTCCTAATAAGCTCTGCGTAAAGACCACCATCTCCCGCCATGCTGATTTCTTCAAAAAAGATACCATAAAATTTTGGACTGATAGCCACAGTTGGTTCATCAATTTTTACTGTAATTTGATCCTGCGTAGCCGAGGGGCTCTGTGAGGCCTGGCTAGTGGCAGCTGCCCACACTGTCGCAGCCGCTATAAGTGCTAGTGTAGAAGTTGTTTTCATGATTTTAATTTCGT
>JAGVTF010000289.1 GCA_019136955.1 Verrucomicrobiota bacterium | reverse complement strand
AACCGACTCAAATTCGCCAACCTGGTCCGAGGCAAACGTGTCTTGGACCTCTGCTGCTATACCGGCGCATTTTCAGTAATGGCCAGCGTCCTGGGCGCTGCCGCGGAAGTCACCGGCGTCGACCTGGATGAAGAATCCATCGAACAGGCCAAACGCAATGCACATATCAACCTGCAACACAAGATCAACTGGGTCCATGCCGACGCTTATTCCTATGCACGGCAAATGCAGACAAACGGAGAAAAATGGGATGTCATCCTCATCGACCCTCCCAAATTTGTGGAAAGCCGCGACCCCGAAGAGGAATATACCGCCTGGGGCAAATACGAAGATATCAACAAGCTCGGCATCAGCCTCCTGCAGCCCGGCGGGACCCTGGTAAGCTGCTCCTGTTCTGGGCTCCTCAGCCTCAACCGCTTTGAGGATATTCTGGTCAAGGCAGCCCATCGCAATAATCGCCGCCTCCAAATCTTCGATGTTACCGGAGCCGGAGCGGACCATCCGATCTACTCCAACTGCCCCGAAAGCCGTTATCTCAAAGTTCTCTGGACCCGAGTCATCTAGAGACCGGCTTTCAGTCCCACAACACTTCAAGAGGAGAGAGAGTCCGCAGACTCTCTTTTCTCTTTTCTCGCAAGGGTCTTGCCTTGCAAGCGGCTTACTTGCGTGAGATAATCGGCCCGTCTTATGGGACACGTTAAATTGTTCATACCGGGGCCGATTGAGGTAAGCGAAAAGACGTTAGCAGCTTTCGCCAAACCTGTCATCGGACATCGCAGCCAGGCTTTCAAAGATTTATATGCCCGGGTGCAACCTCGCCTGCAGCAGTTGTTTTATACAAAACAACCTGTTTTTCTGAGCACATCCTCAGCCTGGGGAGTGATGGAGGCTGCCATCCGTAATCTGGTCAACAAGAAGGTACTCTGTTGCGGAAATGGAGCTTTCTCTGATAAGTGGCTCGACGTCGCCTTGCGCTGCGGCAAAGATGCTGAAAATATCCGCTCTGAGTGGGGCTCACCCATTCGCGGAGCTGCCATTGAAGAGAAGCTGGCCACCGGCGAATTTGACGCAGTGACCTTTGTTCATAATGAAACTTCCACGGGCACCCAATCACCATTAGCCGAGATATCCCGCATTAAGAAAAAATTCCCCAAGGTGGTCTTCATCGTAGATGCGGTCAGCTCTTTGAGTGGCCAGAAGATTGCCGTGGATGAGCTTGGCTTTGATGTGGTCCTCTGCGGTGTGCAGAAAGCATTCGCCCTGCCGCCGGGCCTCTCCCTCTTCACGGTCTCAGAAGCCGCCCTTGCCCGCGCAGCTCAGGTGACCGGTCGCGGCTATTACTTCGATTTTCTGGAGTTCAAAAAGAATTCCGATGCCAATATGACCCCCAGTACGCCTTCAATCAGCCATATTTACGCGCTTGAATCCAAGCTGGAAGAAATCTTCCATGAAGGTCTGGAAGCACGTTTTAAGCGCCATCAAAAAATTGCCGATATGACGCGTGCCTGGGCCACTGGCCATGGCTTCACGCTCTTCCCCGATGAAGGCTATGAATCGATCACTTTGACCTGCGTCAACAATGGAGCCAAACCCGAAAAAGGCGGCCGCATCATTGACGTGGAGAAGTTCGTCAAGCTCGTCAAGGCCGAGGGCTTCCTGATCAATGGCGGCTATGGAAAGATCAAAGGGACCACCTTCCGCATTTCCAACATGGGCGACGAAACCCCCGAAACCATGACGGAGCTCTTTAACGCAATGGATAAAGCCATTGCACAGCTCTAAGACCTCTTTTGGCAGACCGGACGCTTCCCGCCTCGCTGGGGCAGAGCGTCCGGCTTCTTCGCTATGAAGACCCTCCACCTTTACCTGCTGCGCCAGTGCCTGGCCACCCTGGCCCTGACAGTGGTGGTCTTCACCTTTGTGCTTATTGCCGGCAATCTGCTCAAGGAGGTTCTGGGGCTTCTGGTGGCTGGTCATGTCTCTATCTGGCTGGTATTGAAGTCGCTCCTGTTGCTCATCCCCTGGGTAATGGCCTTTGCCTTGCCTATTTCAATGCTGATGTCGGGTCTCATGGTCTTTGGCCGCTTCAGTGCGGAGCGCGAATATACAGCCGCCCGCTCTGCAGGTATCAGTCTGACTTCGCTTATCCTCCCTGTCATTGGCCTGGCGCTTCTCATGACCGGAGTCTGCGCCTGGTTCAATCTCCAAATATCGCCCCAGGCAAGAATCGCTTACAAACGGATACTTGAGGAACAGATGCTGAACCTGGCCTCTTTTATCCCTGAGGGGCGTTATGTCGATTTCACTGATGACTTTGTTCTCTATGTTTCGAGA
>JAGVTF010000274.1 GCA_019136955.1 Verrucomicrobiota bacterium | reverse complement strand
GGAGACCAGTTTCCGCTCAGCACCACCAAGGCAAAGCTGGAGCACTCCTGGATGGGGGCTGCAAAGCGCTGGATTAAGAAATATCCATTTCTGGCACGGTTTTTTGTCCCTTTGAAGCAGGCAGGGAGGCTTGTTTTTGGAGATACTCAAAAGGTTGTGCGCTCAGGCAATTGGCATGGTAATGATACATGTTGGCGGATGGTACTGGATCTTAATAAAAGTTTTTTTCACTTTAATGGAGCAGCAGAACCTCGCTCTAAGCCACTTCGTTACTTAGTGGTTGTTGATGGTATTGTAGGAGGGGAGGGTAATGGTCCGATGTCTCCAGATGCTGTACAGACTGGAGTTATCATAGCCGGAACGCATCCTTTGACAGTGGATTGTGCGGCTGCACGCTGCGTTGGCTTTGATTGGAATCGCATTCGTTTGCTTCGAAATGCTTTTCAAATAAAGCACTTAAATTTTGTGAATTTTAAGGAAGAAGATATGACTTGGCAATCCTCCGTAGCTGAGCAGCCACAACCTCTGAGAGAATTAGAACCGTTTTTTTACTACAAGGCACACTTTGGCTGGGTGGGGGCGATCGAACTGCCTCCGCCTCTTGGGACGGCTGCTCAACAGAAACCAGATAAATAAGGTTCAGGGTTCTTCTCTGGCTGCAAAATAGTTAAGCGCCGTTTTTTCTTTCTTTAGTATTCCAGGCTGTGCATAATCCTTTTATGAGGAATTTTGTCTTTGTTCTAGTTTGTATGCTCGCGGCCTTGACGAATAAGGCAATTGGAGAAACATGGCATTTTACTGCCAGTAGTCCCATTCCGGAAATAGAGTCCACTTCAGTCTTGGACTTGAAGGATACCGTTTCGCTTGAAGCTTGGATCAAGCCGGAAAGACAATCCCAGGGCGGAGGGCGAATCATTGATAAACTCGTAGCAGGCCAAAGTGTCGGCTACCTGCTTGATACATACCCGGGGAATTCGCTTCGAATGATCACGGCTCAGGGGACACTGGTTTATGATGCCAAGTTGCCAATTGGTCAATGGAGCCATGTAGCTGGGGTCTTCAGCGTTTCTGGTGGGGTTTTTAAACTTTACTTAAATGGAAAAGAAGTGGCTGATGCCTCTGCCAGCCAGATGAAGCCGTTGATACTCTCCAAGGTTCCTTTGCGCTTTGGAGCAGACAATGAAGGGCAAAATCGGTTTTTGGGAGAAATCGCCAAAGCTTCCGTTTATAGTGAGGTGTTAACTCCTGAGTATATCAAATCCGCAGCCGCTGAAAAAGATATGCTAAAGAGCGCCGATGTGGGCTGCATTGGTACTTGGGTATTATCTGAAATAGAGGGGAAAAAGCTTTTTGAAAACCTGGTTGCAAACGGTCCCAAAATTGATATTGAAACTCACTTTGCTTTTGCAGGAAAGGCTGAACCTCCTGTCGATCCACGAATGACCCTGTGGTACAGGCAGCCGGCAGCCGATTGGAATCAGGCTCTGCCCCTGGGTAATGGCCGTTTGGGTGCCATGGTTTTTGGCGGGGTAAGAAAAGACTTAATCCAGCTTAATGAAGATACTCTTTGGTCCGGAATGCCTCACAACTACAATAAGAAAAATGCCTACCAACATCTGGCCGAAATCCAAAAACTTCTTTTTGAAGAGAAAACGACTGAGGCAACAAGGTTGGCAGACCGTGAGTTTATGAGTGATCCCCTTTACCAGCAGGCATACCAACCGTTGGGTGATTTGCTGCTGAGCTTCCCAGATCATACAGATGTAAAAAATTACCGTCGAGAGCTTGATATTGAAAATGGTGTGGCTCGAGTGCAGTACACGGTAGCAGATGTCACTTATACGCGTGAGAGTTTTATTTCAGCGGTTGATCAGGTTTTGGTAGTCAGGGTGAGCGCAAGTAAGTCTGCCTCTCTCAGTATGGATGCAGGGCTTACCACTCCTCTCAAGCACAAGCTAATGTACGAGGGGGATAACCGCCTGTTAATGGCCGGCTATTGGGAAGGTGACGGAAAAGTTCGCGGAATACAAACAGACCTGAAAGGTCTGGGTCTGAAGTTTGAGGGATGTCTGGAAGCGCGCCTGCAGGGCGGTGAGCTGGAGTTCGGTGAAAACAAATTAAAGGTAAAAAATGCTGACAGTATCACGTTCCTGTTCGCAGCCGCGACCAGCTATGTCAATTTTTTGGATATCAGCATAGAGCCCAGTGCTCGTTGGCGCCCACAACTGAATGCTGCTGCCAAAAAGAATTATTCTGCCCTTTTGGCGGACCATAAAACCGACCATGCCGGCTATATGAACCGTGTGGTGCTTCACCTTGAAGGGAATAAGCCTG
>JAGVTF010000198.1 GCA_019136955.1 Verrucomicrobiota bacterium | reverse complement strand
TCAGCTCAGGACGCCAGCGCTGGCTGAACTGGAAAGAGCACGTCAGGCAAAAACTATTGGTAAATCTCTTGAAGGGAAAATGACCATTTCAGCTCACCCATCTCTTTTGCCTTTGCAGTCTGAAGAGCAGGAGCTTCTGAGAGAACTTTTGAACTTGAGTCAACTTACTGTTACTCCAAGACCGGATGTTCCGGAGAGCCTTGAGTCTGCAGTTTTCCAAACTGCTCCAGCTGATGGGACTAAGTGCGAACGCTGCTGGCATTACGAGGTCTCGGTTGGGGAAAACATTCATCACCCTACCCTCTGCTCTCGTTGTTTGCAGGCCGTGCTTTAAAAGAAAAGAAAATATGGAGTGCTCGCAAGCCCTCTGTTTTCCATGAACCCAGAAGAGGATACTACTCTTAAGGCAGAGTATTCCGAAGCGATTGAATACTTATATGGGCTTCAATCTTTCGGCGCAAGGTTGGGCTTGGGAAACATCCAGACCCTCTGCTCAGGGTTTAAACATCCAGAAAAAGACCTTCGCTTTATTCACGTGGCCGGCTCCAATGGCAAGGGGTCGGTTTGTGCAATGCTGGAAAGTATCTATCGTCATGCGGGCTACCGGACAGGGCTCTTCACATCGCCTCACTTGATCTCTTTTGGTGAACGAATCCAGGTCAATCGCTCTCTGCTCAGTAAAGGTGAAGTCGTTAGGCTGACTCAACAGATTAGACCAGCCCTTGATTCTTTTTCAGTTGCAAACCACCCAACTTTTTTTGAGGTCATCACGCTCATGGCTTTATTGCATTTTCATGAAGAAAAATGTGATATTGTCCTTTGGGAAACGGGCCTCGGAGGAAGGTTGGATTCAACTAATATCGTGACCCCACTGGCTTCGCTCATCACAAATATTTCTTTAGAGCACCAACAATATCTGGGAAGTACTCTGCCTGAGATAGCACGCGAAAAAGCAGGAATTATAAAGAGGAGTGTTCCTGTCATCACTGCTGAGGCAAATGCGGAGTTATTGCAGATCATTAAAGAGGAGGCGCTAAAAAAAGAATCTCCTTTTTTCTTTGCTACTTTAGACTCCCTGCCGTCATTACCTCCTCAGTTTCCCGAGTATCAAAAAAGCAATATTTCCCTGGTTCTAAAAACAATTCAAACCTTACAAAGCCAGTTACCAGTTTTTGAAAGCTCTTTATATGAAGGTCTAAAAGCAACGGAATGGCCTGGACGCTTTCACATTATCCAACGAAATAATCAAAAAATTGTGCTCGATGGCGCTCATAATGTAGCCGGGTTCACCGCACTGATTGAATCGTTTAAAAAACGTTTTAATCAAAAGCCCCATATTGTAATAGGTGTTCTGGCTGATAAAGACTGGAACAGTATTTGTCAATTGCTAGCCCCACATGGGGCCTCTTTTTCCTGCGTCCCTGTGCCAAATTCCAGGTCATTGGCTCCGGCTGTCCTGGCCGACAAGTTACGCAGGCACACTTCCCCTCAAATCAACGTTACCACTCAAAAAGACATCAGGAACGCCTTAAATGCCTTGAAAGAGGCCTCTTTAGTACTTGTTTGCGGCTCACTCTATTTGATAAGTGAAGCGCTAAGTATACTGAGCCAAGAGACCTCTCCACACCCTTTGGAGAGAGAGTTGAACAACTGGAGCAATACTTCTCTTTTGAATCCTTAGTTTATTTTTTCAGGGACACTCGTGCGTTTCTGATTCCATTAGGGGAAGTCCCCAGCTCTTGTTGGAAGCAAATTTTGTGATTGCGAAAATCCACTTTCAATAGTGATTCCCAATCCAAAAACACCCCATCGTAGTTTATCTTAATTTGCCCCACTGATGAAGAGTGGTCTCTTTGCCAAACTATTTTAATCAACCCTTCTTCTGTTTTTTCCCAGAAAATAACAGGCCATCCATTGTCCAGATCATCTTCCAGGTAAAACCAACAGCTCTCCCTTAAGGCATAATTGCTTTCAAAAATCACTGCATCTGAGGTTAGACAAACCTTACCTGCCAACAGCCACTCGTCGCCAGGGTTGGCTGTTGAAACAAAAATAAAGTACTCCTTCTCTTCCTGCATATCCCAGCTGAGCTTCAAGCGCTTTGCAGCGGCAACGGATGGCTCATACTCATATTGAAGAGAAGGCTCATCAGCCTCACTCTCCAAAAGACAGAGAATTACTTCCGTCTCTGCATTCAAAGAAGGTTCTCCTGAGTCTGTAACTCTGAATTTAAGGTTACACCCTGGCTCCATAAATTGGCTTTTTTGAGTGGGTCTCCAGCTAAACTCTCCTGTCGAAGGATTAAAAGAAGCTCCGGACGGTAAAGGCGAAAGAAGA
>JAGVTF010000108.1 GCA_019136955.1 Verrucomicrobiota bacterium | reverse complement strand
CGTCGCGTTCTTATTAACTCCTAAAACTGTATAGTAATCAGCCTTCGCCATAGTTCCCATTCTTACTCGCCTTGCTCTTGTTGCTCTTTCTGCTCCTGTTCGGTTACCCTGGCCGCCACCACGACGCGGGCTGCACGGATCAACCGCGGCCCCATCTTGTAGCCTTTACGCAAAACCTGCGCCACGTGTCCCTCGGCCACCTCATCGGTCTCCAGCTCCGAAACCGCTTCATGGTAAGAGTGGTCGAATTCCTCGCCCAGTGGCTCTATCGTATCCACACCGCAATCTTTCAGCACGTTATGGAACTGTGAAAGCACCATCTCGATTCCCTGTTGTATCGATTTTACAGCCGGCTCCTCAACGTTTTGAGAGGCTGAAAAAGCGATCTCAAAGTTATCCAGCACCGGCAGAAACGTCTCTACGACAGCCACCTTGGCCGAAAGAACATCATCCTGCCGTTTGCGCTCGGCCCTTTTCTTGAAGTTATCAAAATCGGCAACCAGGTGCAGCATCTTGTTCCAATACTCTTCCGCCTTGGAGGCCTTTTCCCTAAGCTCCTTGAGAGCCTCAGCACTCAGCTCCTCCTCAGTTACTTCCACCTTGATCTCCTCAGCCTGGGTCTGCTGCTCTGCCTCCGCAGCGACCTGCGCGCCTTCAGAAACCTCAGCAGATGGCTGGGAGTTCGCTTTACCTTCTTCGGCTACATTACACCCTTTTTTTTCCTCGGTATTCTTCATTCCAGATAAATTCCACATAAACACTGTGTGAGACAGAGGTAAGAGGAGAAACTCTCCGGCTGTCTCTACCACCCCCGCACCATATTACAATCAATCCCCTTTCAGTGCAATACCCTATCTTCTCCTGTTTCTGGCGTGTATTTGAATTGACAGCTTCTTCAAAACAAACGTAGTCTGGAAGACGTTGAACATGATTGCTGGCTCTATCTGTTTGCTTCTTGCCTGTAAATAGTGGTGACAGTTACTTAAAAGCACGAAATATCTAATTTTAAAAAATAGAGAACAAATGAAAAACCCACTCTGGAATATCGCTGGAGTAATACCGCCTATACGGCCAGGGCATGAGCTCGGAAGTCCTCGTTCCCCCTATCGTGTTTCCTTGAATCAGTTCATTGATCTCTTTGCAACCTCCCAGGAAAGAATCGATATATTAAAAGGCTTTTTAGGGTTTCGGACCTTGCTTCATTCCAGCCAAATCGTGTCCGGCTTTCAATGGGTGGATGGTAGTTTTATGGAACATGTCGAGGCCACACAAAACCGGGCCCCCAATGATTTGGATGTGGTTACTTTTTTCAATCTCCCGGAAGACTCAGATAGTCCAGAAAGTTTTTTTGAAAAAAACAGGCACTGTTTTGATAAAGAATCTGTAAAGAAGCAGTTTAAGATTGATTCTTTTTTTGTAGAAATGAGCAAAAACAGCCCCGAACAGCTTGTCAAAAACAGTGCTTATTGGTACAGTGTATGGGGACATACCCGAAGTGGACTCTGGAAAGGGTTCTTGGAAGTAGATTTGAAGCCGAGCGGTGAGACCGAAGCTTTAGAAACACTGAAGAAAGCAGGCTCCAAATGATAAATGAACGCGATTCAATTTTATCTGAAATAGCGACTCTGGAAAGGATGATTGAAGATATTCCTTCGAGTAGCATTTTTGAGCGTCATAGTCTGGAAGGCAGGCTTGAAGATGTAAAAAAAGAGCTCAAGGAGTACGACGCTTCCAGCCATCCTCAAAGAGTTCAGATCACCTTTGATGGAGCCCCAGTCAGAGGAACCCATAGCATCGACGCCAGCTTTGCAGCCAAGGCTTTGGATATGTTTTCAGAAACTCACCTGGCCGCTTCAACTCCAAAGGATAAACTCGCCTGTCAGGGCCCCATCCCCAGGGATGCTAAAAATCAACTCCTTATTACCGGAACCGCGATAGGCTCTTTTGGTTTTGAGCTTGAGCTTTCCAATGAAGAAATTTTACCCGGTGTTGATAAAGAGCCTCTCCCCAACAATGCACTCAAAAAAATAACGGATTTACTCGAATGCGCAGCCAGGGGGACAGATGATGAGGTTGCTGAAATGGTCGAAAACATCCATAAAAGGACTATTAAAAAGGTGCGTGAGTTCCTGGAGTTCCTGAGCAAGCAGAAGGCTACCTGCA
Source organism: Verrucomicrobiota bacterium (assembly GCA_019136955.1). Taxonomy (GTDB): domain Bacteria; phylum Verrucomicrobiota; class Verrucomicrobiia; order Limisphaerales; family UBA1412; genus UBA1412. Next base: position 8,115 of record JAGVTF010000108.1, on the reverse strand, counting down.
AAATAAGCTTTGCCGACCGAGCTTTCAGCTTCGAAAAACCCGAAGAGATAGAAAAAGCCTGCAATATTTTATCTGACGAGAGCCTGATCGAGCAAGAGCGCTCGTTTATTGGAGAGTTGACAGGCATTCTTCCCGAAACAGGCAGCTTCGAGTTTAAAACGGATGATGAAATTATTATCGGCAAACTGAACTTTCAAATTAAAAATCTTCAGAAACTGTACAGCGAAAAAATTTCTAAAAAAACGGAGATCACCCTCAAGTCTGTAAAGGTAGGAAGTGGCAAACCGCGATACTCTCTTGAATCCGAAGATAAAATAAAACTGCTGCCAGAGACCCCTCAGCTACCTTTCACCTCAAACGGTTAGTCACTATCTGAAGGGTGTGGTAGCAAGGTCATTTTGAGGAGCTGGCTCGTCGATTCCGTGACCTTGCAAGCTTCGCCGATCCGCAAGCCCTCCACCCAGAAGATTACCCCCTCGGCGTTCTGGGCCAGCCAGAGCTGATGGCGCTCTGCCGTGGGGATTTTCAAATCCACGAAAATATCTTGCAGCTTTCGGCTCCCTCCGCGCATCCCGATTGGCTGGAAGCGATCGCCCGGGCGCCAATGCCGAAAGGTTAGAGTATCCCCCACGCGCTCCCTGTCAAAGAATTCAACTCCACTTGGCCTGTCTCTCCATTCCGTCGCTTCTGGAGCCGCCGCTTCAAGTCTCACCCTTAGCAACTTCCGCCCCGGCAGGCGCAGCTCCTGCGGCAGCCCCTCCAGAACCACCCGTACTTCTTCCGGACTCCAGCGCTCATCGCTCTTCCGGAGCTCTTGCAGATGCCAGCTCCCTTTTGGACGGTAAAGAAGCTCATCCCTGCAGCTATGGGCTTTATCCGGGTTTTGGATAAAGTAATCAATCGCCTCCAGGTTTGGCTGAGCCCCCCGCTCTATCAATGCTTCCGCGATGGCCCGTCTCTGGAGTGCCAGGTGCCAACTCTCAAAAGGAAGTTCTCCCTGCTTTAGGCAGGTAATCGATTTGGCCAGATAATCGGATTCCTCCGCCAGTATCTCCATCGTCCGCAGGAGAGTTCGCCCTGAGCTCGGGCTGCATCTCTCCTCCAAAAACGGGATCAGCTCATTGCGGATTCTGTTCCGCAAAAAATCCTCCTCCCTGTTGGTGGAATCCTCCACCCAACTGATTCCCCTCCCCTTCAGGTAATCAATAATCTCCTCCCGAGTACACTCCAACAGCGGACGCACCACCTTGAGCTCTGCGCCTTCTATCCCGGGAAAAGCGGAAACCACCCGCATTCCCTTGAGTCCCTGACTGGAGGCTCCCCGCAAAAGGCGCAGGAAAAAAAGCTCTATCTGGTCGCCTCCATGATGCCCCATGAAGAGCTGCGACGCTTTAAGCTCTGCAGCCTTCTGGGCAAAAAAGCGATAGCGGCACTCCCTGGCCACCATCTCTATCGATTTACCCGAACCGGCAGCCTCAGCAGCCACTTCAGCGCTCCCCACCCGGAAAGGGAGATTCATTTCCTGAGCTAATTTGCGGGTGAACGCTTCGTCTCTGCGGCTCTCTTCGCCGCGAAGCTGATGATTGAAATGAACCACATGGAGTGAGAGCTCAGGGTGAAGTCGCCGCAAAAGATAAAGCAGCGCCACTGAATCCGCTCCGCCAGAAACCGCCACCAGAGAAGCGCCCTCCAGAGCTCTCGCAGCCGCCAACGGCTCAAGTGCCCCGGCGCACTTCCTCTCACAGGGGTGAGTTCTCCGGTTTTTGGAATCTCCGCCCATTCTCAGTTCGACGGATAGCAGATATCCGCCTCCAGGAGGAAGTCATCCCCCAGGGCTTGCCACTTGGGTCGAACTGTCATCACCGCTTCAGCCAGATGCTTGACTCCCTGGCCGTCAATGCCGCTGGGGGCTCCCCTTCCGCCGATGATCTTGGGAGCATAGTAAAAGTGAATGCGGTGTACCAGGCGCTGGTGCAGGAAGGATTCGCTCAGCGTTCCGCCGGCCTCGATGAGGAGATGCGTCACCGATTCCTCGCCCAGCCTTTTAAGCACCTCCTCCAGCTTGGGGTATCCCTGTTCATCCGCGGAGATGCGCCAAAGCTGCACCTGCCGGCTTAGCGCCTCCACCTGCTCCTGAGGCGTATCGGCCCCCACCACGACCGTGGTCAGGTGCTTCCAGGCATCCGAAACAATGTTGAAATTGGGCGGCGTCCGGCCATTGGTATCAAGTACAATTCGCCGCAGCCGTGATTGGTCCGCATCCTTCTGCGTAATATTGAAACCGCAGAGTGAGCGCACCGTCAGAGAACAGTTATCGGCCAGCACCGTATTGACGCCGGTGAGAATCGCATCGACCTGCGAGCGGAACTGCATGGCGTGGGCCCGAGCCTCCGCACCGGTAATCCAGCGTGATTCACCGGAAGCCGTCGCGATCTTACCATCCAGCGACATTGCGCTTTTTAGGGTCACAAGAGGCGTTTTATGGACAATCCAGTGATTAAAAGCTCGGTTCAAATCCCTGGAGGCTTTTTCCAGTACTCCCGTGACAACCTCCACTCCAGCCTGCCGAAGTATCTCGAACCCCTTGCCCTGATGTTTCGGATTGGGATCAGCCGTGGCGCAAACCACCCGCGTAATCCCCGCCTTCATAATCGCCTCCACGCATGGCCCCGTCCGCCCATGAGTAGAGCACGGCTCCATTGTGACGTAAAGGGTACTGCCGGCCAGGGTGTGGCCACCGTTTAGGGCATCCTCCATGGCGAGAATTTCCGCATGAGGCTCCCCTGCCTTCTGGTGCCACCCCTCACCAATGATCAGCCTTTCCCCCTGGACCAACACGGCCCCCACCATCGGGTTGGGTGAGGTCTTGCCCAGACCCCGTGCCGCCAGCTCCAATGCCCGCTCCATCACCGACTGTTTAACCCCTCCGGCATTTTCAGAAACTTCTGCCATATCTAAAGATTTTATTCTCTGTTTTATTTACTTCCAAAAAGCTTATCTCCCCAGCAGTTCATAGGTTCTGCCCTTGCGAGTGGGGAAGCTGACCAGGCTGCCATCATAGCTGGCACCGGCCAGCGGATAACCGTTATAATAAACAGTAACCGGTCGCTCCGAGTAAATCTGGCAAGGGTTGCCCAGGAGCGAAGTCACCTTGCCGGAGGTCAGATGACCATTCTTCCAGCGGATATCGGCAGTAAAGCCGCCGCGCCCGCGCAGACCTTCCACGCTTCCCGTCTTCCACCCCTCTGGCAAAGCCGGCAGCAAGTGGAGCCTGCCATCATGGCTCTGCAGAAGCATCTCCGCAATGCCGGCCGTACCGCCAAAGTTGCCATCAATCTGGAACGGCGGATGCGTATCAAAAAGATTTGGGAGAGTCGACTTGGAGAGCAGCTCCTGGATATGATTAAGCGCCGTCTCCCCATCCTGCAATCGTGCATAAAAATTGATAATCCAGGCACGGCTCCAGCCCGTATGGCCGCCGCCTCTGGCCAGACGCCGCTCCAGCGTGACCCGCGCCGCCTCGGCCAGCTCCGGAGTTCCGCTGACGGTTATCTGTTTGCCGGGGTGCAGTGCAAAGAGATGCGACATGTGCCGATGCCCCGGCTCCGCCTCATCAAAATCCTCCATCCACTCCTGCAACTGCCCATGCTTGCCGATTTGTAGCGGCACCAGCCGTGAACGTGCTTCACGCAACTGCTGAACAAACTCCGCATCCACCTTCAAGAGAGTGGCCGCCTCAATGCAGTTGCTGAAAAGGTCATGGAGTATCTCCATATCCATCGTCGGAGCCAGGCAGATATTCCCACGTACCCCGTCTTGTGTGATAAAAGTATTCTCGGGCGAATTGGCCGGACCGCTCACCAGCCAACCGGTGTCAGGATGTTCAAAGAGATAATCCAGATAAAACTCGGCCGAGGATTTCATCACCGGATATGCCCACTTTAGATACTTGAGGTCGCCCGTAAAAGCATAATGCTCCCAGAGATGCTGGCAGAGCCATCCTCCCGCGGCAGGGAACAACCCCCAGCCGGCCCCTTCTCCCGGTGCCGTGAAGCCCCAGAGATTCCCCAACACATGCGTCACCCATCCATTGGCACCATAGTGAACCTGTGCAGTCTTGCTGCCCGGTATCCGCAGCGAGGCGATATAGGCCAGGAACGGCGTGTGGCACTCCGAAAGCCCCGTCAGCTCTGCCAGCCAGTAATTCATCTGGTCATTGATATTGTGGTGATAATCCGAGTTCCAGGGCGTCTGTGTCCCGTCAGCCCAGATGCCTTGCAGATTCGCCGGCATTGTCCCGTAGCGCGAGGAGCTGATCAGCAGATAGCGGCCCATCTGGAAATAAAGCGCAATGAGTGAGGAATCGGTAGGCTGTTTTTTGAAGTTCTCCAGCCGTTCATCTGTCGGCAGCCAGCTCTCGGGGCTCTCCCCAATATCAAGGGTACAGCGCGAGAAGAGATTGGAAAAATCGGCTATATGTCGATTCTTCAGGCTCGCATAGGAACGACGAAGCGCTTTTTGGAGGGTCGCTTTACAAACCTTCTCGTAGGGATTGCCGATATAAAGCGGCTCCCCATTGCGCAACGGCTGGGCCACCCTGTTCCAGCGGTTCCCTTTTTTCAAAACTTCCGTATTCGGTTTGAGATAATCGGTCGCCGCCGTCAAAATCAAAACGGCAGAATTGGCATCCCTGATTTGAAGAGTCGCCCCATCCATACTGATATCCCCGCCATCAGCCTTCACACCGACACGGACCGAGAATTTCATCCCGTCAGGTTCGTTGCCGCTGGGTAGTTGCCCCTCCATGACGATTCGCTCCGGCGCTCCGGAGCCAGCCCGGACAAAAGCATTTTCATAGCGCGAGAGGTTCACATCGCAGGTAAGCGCTCCAGGGCGGCTTGCACTCAAGTGGATCACCATCGCGTCATCCGGGTAGCTTGAGAACACTTCGCGTGTGAAGAGCGTTTCACCCACACGGTAGCTCGTCCGTGCAACCCCGTTGGCCAGGTTAAGCTCCCGTCTGTAGTCGCTATACGTATCGTGCCCCGGGAAGTGGAGCGTCAAATCACCCAGCGTCTGATAGCAGCCATATTTGGCCCGTGCGCCGTTGCCATGGCCAGAGCCATCGTTTTTGCAAACCAGATATTTCTGGGTCAGGCTGTTCGCCTCGGCATACTTTCCCTCCAAAAGCAACTGCCGTATCTCATCCTGATGCTCCAGAGCGGCCGGGTTATTGGGGTCGGAAACTCCCCCGGACCAGAGCGTATCCTCGTTGAGCTGGATTCTCTCGGTCGGCACTCCGCCATAGACCATCCCGCCCAGCCGGCCATTACCTACCGGCAGTGCGCGTGACCAGTCTGCCGGGGTCTGCCACATGTTGCTGTTTTCAATCTTTACCGGAACCGGCTCGCGGTACCACAAGGTCTCGCTCGGATTGATCCTTTCAGCAGAGTGCAGCGTCGCTGTACCCAGTAACCCTCCACACACAAACAGGAGAGAGAGAAAAAACTTCTGCGTAAATTGAAAAGAAGAAAAACCCCTTACTCTTCCTTTCTTTTCTGAGTGAATTATTTTCATATTTTAAATCCCTTAATGCGCATTCCAAATAGCACACCTGATTTAAAAGTCAAAATTTAATTCTACTTTCAGGCAGCCTCTTTTCTGGAGAAATGAAATTATCGAGAATAAAATAAGTATCTGCCCTTTCACTCAGACAGCTTGCAGAGCCTAAAACTCCCCGCCACTGCCATCATCGTAGAGAAAGCTGCTCGGCTCCTCCGGCTCTGCGCTTTCTCCCTCCTGGGTGCTGGCTTCCGGCACTCCCAGCCGCTGCAACAATTGATGGATGAAGACCGTGTTATCGCAACAGAGATACTTCATCTCTCCCCCCATCCGCGAAAAGCTCTTACAAAACCGCAGGTAATACTCTGGGCTCGTCTTGGGCGGCTCCCCCTGGCTCCAATCCCAGTTGCTTCCTTCATGCAGATCAACCACGTAGAAGGAGTGTCCACTAATGGCAGGCCGTTTCTTTTGGAAGCGCAAATTATGCACCACGCTCAGGCTCTTCTCGAAAACCTGCGGCGCCATGATGGCTGAGCCAATACTCAGCACCACACCATCGCTCAGGTTATCTACCGCCGCATTGAACCTTTTGAAGTCAACTCCTCCGGCACGGCCGATGACCGACCCGTTAAAAAGTGGATGCACGGTAAAAATATCGTACCCAATGCCAGGATGCACCGTCAGCGGCACCTTGAATTTCCATGCATTGCCCGCAACCGATACCTGCTTATACTGATGGCGCATTCGGTGACGTCCCGTCGCCAGGCCAATGCTGACCGCTGCCAAAAGATCCGCCCGTGCGGCAGTCGTCGCATCGGTCGGATACTGGCAAATCTTCTCCATTAGTTCATGAGCCTCGGGCACCACGTCCCCGTTCTCCATCACCCAGCAGCCGATGGATTCACCAAAACCCCAACCGCGCGTTCCTCCAATCATCAGCGCCAGATTGAGACTTTTGCCCGTTTCGTTCCAGGCTCCGAAAGTCCCGCGTGCCACGTTATCGCGAACACTCTCGGCGGTAAGTCCGCAATAGGCGAACTCCCAGTCATGGATAACCCCGGCACCGTTGGTCGCCAGATGAGTCACCCAGCCACGGCGCATCAGCTCGATAAGGAGAGCTGAACCGCCATTTTTGATGAGGTGCGCTCCATACATCAAGATAACCGCCGCGTTCTTTTGGCGAGCCTTGCGAATCGCCTCCACACAGCTCTCCAGCGCCGGCTCTATTGCCGCCGGTGCAGGCTCAGGCGAACGCGATGGCGGTATCAATACATCCTCCAGCCGCGTCATACTCTCCCGTTTAGCCAGGGGGAAGACCCTCACATTCAACGTATCAAGCTCTGAATAGTTGGAATCAAACATCTTCTTTATTTCCTAAAATCAATTGCAGTAAACGCTCCGGCTCTGCATAGTCAGCAATCATCAGTTGCGCTCCGGCCTCCTCAAGCAGCTTCTTCTTGAGCGGGTCAATAAGCCCGCTGCCCCGATAAGGAGGAGTATCCACCCAGGACTCATCGCTCGCCACGCCAATGGAGAGACCGCCCGCCCTGGCCGTCTCGTGCATCTCCACGAATCCATCGCCAAAAGCGATCAGCCGCTGGCCATTCATTCCCGGTCGGCTCAATATCATTTCAATCACCTTTGCCTTGCTGAATCCTGGCCGGTGCGCATAAATATGCTCGCCAAAATATCTATCCAAACCGAACTCTTTGACCTCCGGCAGGACAATCGCCTCATCGGTCCCACTGGCCAGATAGAGGTTGAACCCGCAATTCTTCAACAGCTCAAGCATCGGCAGAACGCCCGGGACCAGCACGCTCTCCAGACTCCGGCTGCCCGCCTTCACCGCCTCATGGCGCCGCCGCGAAACCTCTTCCAGAGAGCGGATAAACTCTTGGGTTTCCAGCTCCGGGTCCAGCACCTCGCCAGTCCGCTCCTGCAACCGCTCAGCAAAGCGAATAAACTGGAAGATACTCGGCTTGCCATTCTGGCGCAGCATATCATCCAGGAGAAGTGCCCGCAGCTCTTCTTCACTCTCTCCGGCCTGCAGCGGCATCTTTCTCAAAAAAGAGGCCAGCATTACTTCGCTCCAGCCCGCACGAACCAGAGATATCGTCCCATCCAGATCAAAAAGAATCTCAGTTGCATCCGGATGCGGCTTAAATTTGGATAAAATTTCCACTCCTGCCATCATTTTTCTAGAAACAAATGGAGAGTCAAGAACTTTGAGCCCTCAACTCTCCATTGCGTTTTAATACTTTACCCTGTTACTTCAGACAACACTTAGGGCAAAGAGCTCTCGATCGTATATTTACCCGATCCCAGCTCGATGCTCTTGCCGTCAGGGCTCACCACCGTGGCGGTCGTATTGGCAGGAACCTCAATATTCCAGGTGAACTTCTTGCCTTCCACTTTCCAGCTACTGGCCGCCTTGCCATAAGGCGTCTCCAGAGAGGCCTTCACGTAGTCCACTCCTGCAATCGGCTCGGGCTTGAAGAGTATCTTCTTATACCCAGGCGCCACACTGCGCATACCTGCCAGGCGCTCATAGAA
>JAGVTF010000073.1 GCA_019136955.1 Verrucomicrobiota bacterium | reverse complement strand
TTTCATTCTCAAAAATGCAAAAAAAATGATCATAAAATAGTATGCCGCAGAGATTTTTGAGGTTTTCAAAGGGAGCAGGGCAGTAGAATATGCTAAAAACGTGCCTCAAAGCAACTTCCTTGCAGAATTTGAAACAAACTTTCTGAGCTGAATTTTTATGGTCTTTGGGAAAGGCTGGGAAGAGGGAAAGACGTCTTTCGTGTTTTGTTTGATTTTTAACTTGTCATCAAAAGCGTTCCTTTTTAACATCTGACCCGTGGCCGTTCATGGTCACCAACTGAGCGCCCGTAGCTCAATTGGATAGAGCGTCTGACTACGGATCAGAAGGTTTGGGGTTCGACTCCCTACGGGCGTGCCACTCAAAAGAACTTCTAATTTAATCACTTACACAAACTTAAAAATCTCAAAAAAGACTTAAAAAGGCCTTCTGAATCCCTCTGGCTGGCAGCCAATAGTATTCCTTGTTTCCCTTTTTTATTGTTTTTCTTTTCTAGTGTTTTGGTGTGTTGCGGTTCTTAGCTGGAAAGGTTTTTTAAAGGACAATGTGGGTTTTGTAAGCTTCGCTCTCCACAGGCTTCGCGATTGTCTTTTATCTGTGCCTGAGATAGACTTCTGCGCGGATGCCCGATAAGTGCGCATTTTATTCTTTTAGATAGACAAACATGACAGAAATACCGAAAGCTTATGAGCCTCAGCAGGTAGAGGCAAAATGGTACGAGTTTTGGATTCAGGAAAAATGTTTCAAGGCGGATGCAGCTTCAGATAAGCCACCCTTTTCCATGGTAATTCCTCCCCCGAACGTTACCGGCATTCTTCATTTGGGCCACGTACTCAACAATACAATTCAGGATATTTTAGCTCGAAGGGCCCGGATGCAGGGCAAGGAAGTTTTATGGCTGCCGGGTACAGATCATGCGGGGATAGCAACGCAAGTTGTTGTAGAGAAGAAGCTCAAACGTGAAGAGGGCGTCTCCCGTCACGACTTGGGACGGGAGAAATTTGTGGAGCGTGTCTGGAAGTGGAAAGAAAAACATGGCGGTATTATCATCAAGCAGCTCAAAAAACTAGGCTGCTCCTGTGATTGGGATCGTGAGTGCTTCACCTTGGACTCCGGATACTCTCAAAAGGTTCTGGAAACGTTTGTTGATCTTTACCGCAAGGGATTGATTTTTAGAGGAAAACGAATGGTCAACTGGTGTCCAGTCTCCTTAACTGCCCTTTCGGATGAGGAGGTCATCATGAAACCCCAAAATGGCAAACTCTACTACTTCCAAGTGGAACTCGCAGAAGAGCCTGGCCGTTTTCTGACAATTGCTACTACCAGGCCTGAGACGATAGCGGGTGACACTGCGATTGCGGTTAATCCCAAAGACGATCGTTTTTCATCTTTAATTGGCAAACATGTAATTCGTCCAATTCCAGCTGAGCTCCCCAGAGAAAAGAAAATGATTCCCATTATTGGTGATGAAGCTGTTGATTTTGAGTTTGGAACAGGTGTTTTGAAAGTGACGCCAGCTCACGACAAAGCGGATTTTGATATAGGGAAACGCCATAATCTTCCGATGCTGGAAGTGATCAACGCCGATGCAACAATGGGGAAGCTGGCCGGTATCGACCTGGAAGGGCTAACGCGTGAAGTTGCCCGCAAAAAAAGCTGGGATATTTTGACCTCTCTGGGGCTGGCTGTTAAAGAGGAGCCTTACCAGAACAGTGTGGGTTACAGCGAGAGGGCTGATGTCCCCATTGAGCCGCGCCTTTCGGAACAGTGGTTTTTAAAGTATCCAAGCCAGAAGGAGGCTGTAGATGTGGTTGCTAATGGAGAGCTTAATTTTTTTCCAGATCGCTGGAGCAAAGTCTACCAACATTGGATGGAAAATATCCAGGATTGGTGTATTAGCCGTCAGCTCTGGTGGGGGCACCGCATCCCGGTCTGGTACAAAGATGGCGAAGAAAAATGCCAGATCGACTCCCCAGGCGAAGGCTGGGAGCAAGACAAAGATGTCCTGGATACCTGGTTTTCGAGCTGGCTTTGGCCGATAGCCACTATGGATGATGATACTTTCAAAAAGTTTTATCCTACGACTGTGCTGGTAACAGCGCCTGAGATTCTTTTTTTCTGGGTAGCGCGTATGATTATGGCCGGCTTTGAATATGTTGGCCAGAAGCCTTTTAAGGATGTCTATTTAACGGGAATAGTGCGAGATAAGCAGGGCCGCAAGATGTCTAAATCTTTGGGCAACTCGCCTGACCCTCTGGATATGATTGACCGTTACGGAGCAGACGCGGTCCGCATGGGGATTATGAGGTCAGCTCCTCTGGGTCAAGATTTGCTCTTTGATGAGCAGCAGGTGGA
>JAGVTF010000257.1 GCA_019136955.1 Verrucomicrobiota bacterium | reverse complement strand
CTATATACAACTGGGGCGCGCTACTTTCAACAATGACCTGCTGGATGAAAAGCTCGTAGCCGGTAGCTCCCTCAGTTGCAGAACCAGATTCCTGATTAATAATTCCCACAGCATCAAAGTTGCCAATAGGGATCGGACCCAGGTCTCTGCGGGGGTAGCGAAGAGCAAAAAAGCGGTTTTCCCCGTCCGTTACTTTAATATTACCCCGCGCTGCCCAAGTGCCTTCCGGGTTCCATCCTTCAGCATTTACGATTTGAAGATTGTTAATCCTGACTCGGGTTCCCTGGTAATGTTCGGCGCCCGTCAGGCGGGTTGGGTCAAATATATCGAGTTGAGCGTTTTCTCCGTTTTCATCTGGCAATACCAGGGCGCTCAGCGTAATGAGTTCTGGCTCGGGCAGTCCATAGCCGGCCTCAAGCAAGTGAATATCAAACTTGTTTTCCGGCGCATTGCTGTGGGCTTCATTGATATTGCGCTTTCCACCGTAAGCCAGAGATTTGCGTGCAGTGACCTCCACAAGGTCGCCCGGTTCAAAGAGATGGCCGCTTTCAGGGTCAGTGCTCACGCGCAGCAAGTTTTCAAGCCAGCCTTCATTGGTATAGCTAAAAGCTTCATCGCGGATCCACGGCTGGTTGCCATAATTTTGCCCCAGCCAGAGGGCGGTTCCACCAAAATCACCTTCATCCACCGCCTGGATAAATATTTGCCACTCTGCACCCATGTTGCCCGCATTAGTACCGTCGCCCCATGGGAGGAAGTTTGGAGTTCCATCCAGCATTTCATCAAGCGTAGTGGTGATAACGCCGCGGATGGTAAAGGGGAAGCTTTCCACCCAGGCGCTTCCGCCGGATTCATTGACGGCTTGAAGGTTTGAATGCGTTTCGGCGTGGGCCAGAGCTGTTCCCGCAAAAATCGTTACGCATGACAGCAATGCAGATTGATAGAAAAAACTCCTTAGTTTTAATCCCTTTTTTTTCATTTTAAAACTTTAGTTCAATTATGGTGGAGGTCTCTTGACGTCCTCTCTGGGGAGAGACTATCATGACCGTCGCTACTGTGTCACTTGAAACAGTGTTATGCAAGTTTAAAATCGTGTTACTGAAATTAAATTATAAAGCTCTAGAATGATGGAAAAAACAGCCAGCCAGAAAAGTGGAGGCGCAGAAATAGATCCACGAATCGCTTTTTTTGATACTCATGCAGCCCGTTGGGAAGAGATGAACCCTGAGCTGAAAAGCACGTTAAGGCGGTTTGAAGCGATGAAGGCGGAGCTGGCTCTGAACCCCGGAAATCATGTATTGGAGCTCGGCTGTGGTCCTGGACAGTATACGGCCTGGCTTTGTGAGCAGGTTAAGCCGGGGTTGGTTACAGCGACAGATTTTTCGCCGGCAATGATTGCAGAGGCATGTAAACAGGTGAAACTATCGGCGGAGTTCATGGTGTCGGATATCTGCCAGGAAGCACCGGGAGTGCACGCCTATCATACCGTTTTTTGTTATAATGCTTTTCCACACTTTCGGGATAAGAAGAGGGCTCTGGCTAATATAAGCAAATCACTTAAATCGAAGGGAACCTTTGTGATACTGCATTTTTGCAGTCGTGAGGCGCTCAATGCGATGCACTCACGAGTAGGTGGAGCAGTGGAGCAGGATTTTTTGCCAGACCGTTCAGAGATGAAAGAGTTGCTTTCTCGAACCGGCTTTGAGGTTTTGGAGTGGAGAGAAGAACCTGAACTCTACTTCATAAAGGCTCTCCGCAAATAGTCTGTTTACGGCTCATATTGATTTAAATTAAAGGATTGGCTCAAACTATCTGAACCAAAACAGCCTTAAAAACTTAAAGCGTTTTGAGCAGAGTCTCCCCCTTTTTTCTCGCTTGAGCAACCAGAATGGCTTAACCTTAAAGGCGCAATGGTGTTTTTACCCGAACCGGAGATAATTATCACTCATGAAAGCGATTTGGATGGCTTTGTTTCTGGGCTGCTTTTGAAAAAACTGGCCAGAAAGCTCCATGGGCTGGATTGTGAGCTGCAGGCTTGGAACAATGAGGCTTGGAGCAGGCGGCAGCTTTTGGAGCGCTCAGCCTGGGTGAGTGATCTCACCTTTGAAAAACGGATGGATAAACCCTCTTGGGTTGTGGTGGATCACCACCTCACGCAAGAGGTACCCGTGCATACCCAACTGATTCACTCGCCAGATAAATCGGCCAGCCTCCTTTGCTATGAGCTCTGCAAAGAGGCCGGTATCTCTTCTCCTGAGCTGGAGCAGATTGTTCGCTACTCCAACATTGCAGATTTATTTCTGGAGAGTGAGCCCGACTTTAGTATCGCCATGGATTATGCGAGTCTGGTCAAAACCTATACTTTCTGGAAGCTCTATGACGTCATT
>JAGVTF010000113.1 GCA_019136955.1 Verrucomicrobiota bacterium | reverse complement strand
CTTGGTAATGGAGTATTTCTTTTTATTCTCTTTTTCTTTTTTCTTTTGTTCTTTTTCCAGCGCTTTTTTAGCTTTCTTTTCTGCAGCCAGGCGCTTCTTTTCAGCGGCTTTTGCCTCGCGTTCAAGCTTCCTTCTTTCCTTATCAGTCAAAGGCTTTTCAATTTTTAAGGAAGACTCCGCCTCAACAGGAGTGGATTGAGCAAAAACAACTCCAACTGACCCTATGCTCAAGAGACCAATCAGGACATAGCGCAAAAAACAGTTGAATATTCTCTTGTGAACCTTCATACTCCGTATATCTAAACCGACGGAGTCGGGAAAGTAAAGATTCTTTATATGGGAAAGCAACATAATAAAATTCAAAAACGTAAAAAACGCAAAGCCTACAACAAGCGCAAAAAGGAAGCCCTCAAGGCACCCAAGGCCAAGTAGGTTTTTATAACTTCAACAACTGCACAACGAAAGCTGCAGGATTAGAACACGCGATTTTGCGTGTTTTTTGTTTTACATCCAGAATTGGGCCGACAAACCTTCGTTGGTCCACTCTTGTCTTGCTGGGGCTTAATGCAATTACTCCCAGGAGCGTATCCGTTTAATGAGGCTGGCCATTTCAATGGCTGTATTGGCCAGCTCAACTCCTCTGTTGTGGTCTGGGTCAATGCAGCGCTTCTCAGCCTGCTCCCTGTTTTCAAAGAGATAGACACCATTAATGATGGGAATATCGCTTGTCAACTGGGCTTTAGCCAAGCTTAAACTGACGGCCTCTGCGATATGCTTTGCATGTGTGGTTTCTCCGCGCAATATGACGCCCAGACAGATAACGGCATCAAAAAGGCTCGCCTTCTTGCCTATGAGATGCCCAACAACTACCGGAATTTCATAGGCTCCTGGGACACGGATCACCTCCATGCAGTTAGCATTTGCTTTTTGAAGAACATTTAAAGCCGCATCCAGCATAGAGTTGACATACTCATCATTGAATTTGGAAGCCACAATTCCAAACCTCATACAATTGGCATTTAAATCTTTAATATTAACTTCTTCCAACATAAATTTTATACTTAACAGTTTATGAATCTGAGTCTTACGTGATAGCAAAAAAGCTCACGCATCCTATAGGAGATGGCCCATTTTTTCGCGTTTGGTTTTTAAATAAAGCTCATTCTCTGGTTTCGGAGTTATCCTCAAAGGAACTTGCTCAACAATGGACATTCCATAGCCCTGCAGCCCAATCACTTTTTTGGGATTGTTCGTCAGGAGACGGATATTCTTTACACCCAGATCGACCAGAATTTGAGCCCCCATACCATACTCCCGCAAGTCAGGGGCAAACCCCAGCTCTTCATTGGCCTGGACCGTGTCAAATCCATTTTCCTGAAGTTTGTAAGCTTGAATTTTTGCTGCCAGCCCAATCCCTCTTCCTTCCTGGCGCATATAAAGGATAACACCCGCTCCTGCCTCAGAAATGCGCTTCATCGCTTCATGCAACTGGCTGCCACAATCACAGCGGTGGGAACCAAAAACATCGCCCGTTAAGCATTCACTGTGAACACGCACCAGGACGCTCTCCTCTTTTGAGATGTCACCCTTGACCAGGGCCAGATGCTCAGTTCCTTCTATCAAACTTTTGTAGAGGTGAAGATCAAACTTCCCAAAGTCTGTCGGCAAATCCACCGTTTCAACCCGACTCACCAGCTTTTCTCGATGGCGACGATACTCAATCAGGTCTTGCACTGTACCAATTTTAAGTTGGTGTTTTTGCGCAAATTCCAGAAGCTGCGGCAATCTTGCCATTGTACCATCATCGTTCATGATTTCGCAGATTACCCCTACTGGCTTCAACCCGGCCAGGCGCAGCATATCTATGGCCGCTTCTGTATGGCCGGCACGTTGCAAGACTCCTCCAGACTTGGCTCGCAGAGGAAAGATATGCCCTGGCTGCACGAGGTCGCCTGCTTTGGAAGAGTCATCAACCATTACCTGGATGGTGCGCGCCCTGTCCGCTGCACTGATTCCTGTAGTAATCCCTTTAGCCGCATCTACGGTTACCTGGAAATCGGTTCGGAAAGAGTCTCTGTTGTCATCTACCATGGGTTGGATACCCAAAGCGACCAAACGCTCCCCAGTGCAGGGAAGACATACCAGCCCCCTGCAAAATCTCACCATGAAGTTAATAATCTCGGGTGTTGCAGCCTCTGCTGCGACAATCAGATCACCTTCGTTTTCGCGATCTTCATCGTCCACCACTATCACCGGGCGTCCTTGCCTGATCTCCTCAATGACACTCTCGATGCTATCCAATGTCGTTTTAGCTACCATAGCCAATCCATTTATATCACAGAATTATAGTCGGTACAATCATCTCCAATAGACTTTTTGTGATTGAAAAAGAG
>JAGVTF010000139.1 GCA_019136955.1 Verrucomicrobiota bacterium | reverse complement strand
TGGCAAAAAATATATCCAGACTGTAAAAAAACTAATCGAGATTCTGGCGCCTATCCCAATCTTGGAGAAAGACGTGGCACGCCATAAAGTCACTTCAATTCCTTTACCTGACCTGGAAGTGGGCACAGCAGATTACAAAACTAACTACTGCCACCTTGCATTTAAAGAGGGTGTGCTCGCTTTCAGCACTGACTATAAGCTGGTTGAAAACTTTCTGACCTCTTCCGAAAAAAATGAGAAGCTTGCCAGGCTCCCCCAACTGCAGGCAGCTGCGCAATCCATCGGTGTATTCTCCAGCGGTTTTTTTGAGTATACTGACAGCAAAGCCACTGCCGAAAACTATTATAAAAAGCTAAGAAAGTTTTTAGAGCACGACCAGACGCGCTCTTTTGTCGTTCCCGTTTTTACTTTTCTGGCACAAGATATCAATGTGAATCTCGGCTTCATTAAGAACCTGGTCTCCCCTTCTCTTTTACCGGAATTTGATTCTTTCAGTGATTGTTTTGATTTTTCTCTAAGCGCTTTCCAGAGCAGACCTGATGGTTTCACGTTGCGAACCATTTTACCAGTAGCCGAAGAGCCTCAGAGCCCTGACTCAACTGCTCAGTCAATGGCACCCACTGAAACACCAGAGCAAATCTCGCAGTCTGAAGAAGCCGATATCTCTGAAGCTGTGGAATCACCGCCGGCTGAGCCACAGATCCATGAGCCAGAATTAATGGATCCATTGCCTGCAGGCCCAGACCCCACTGATCCCTTACCTGCCTTAGAACATCCCTTTGCATCATGAGGCTATTTTATAACGTTCTTTTTTTGATTTTTTTCGTTCTCTCTTCTCCTTACTACTTTTGGCGTCTTTGGCGCCGTGGTAACTGGCAGCAAGGTTTCGCACAACGTTTTGGTTTTTACCCACAAACTTTTCCTTCCTTTAAGGGTGAACGTCTCATCTGGTTCCACGCGGTAAGCGTGGGAGAGGTGAATCTCTGCGTGCAGCTAATTAAACAGTTTATAAAAGAACGTCCGGAATTCCGGATCGTAGCCAGCACAACAACGACCACCGGAATGGCAGAGCTCACAAAAAAGTTACCACCAGAAATCACCAAGGTTTACTATCCCATTGACTGGAACCGAGCTGTAAAAAAAGCCCTGGATACATTTCGCCCTGAAGCGATCGTTTTAATTGAAGCGGAGATTTGGCCCAACTTTCTCTGGGAAGCTCAGCGGCGCCAGATACCCCTTTTCCTTTTTAATGCTCGTCTTTCCAGACGCTCTTTCGGTCGATATCTAAAAGCGGGCTTTATTTTTCGTAATATTTTCTCCAGCTTCACTACCATTGGGGTTCAAGACAAACTGGACCGGCAGCGCCTGATCGCTCTGGGGGCCGCTCCAGAAAACATTGTCCTCACCGGAAACCTGAAGTTCGACGGCGCGCCCCTTACGTTGGATGATAAACTTGATGTCCCCCAGATGCTCACTCTTTTGGGTGTTCCCTCTGATGCTCCTGTGCTGGTGGCCGGTAGCACACACGCCGGAGAAGAAGTTCTCCTGGCAGAGATGGCACTGCGTCTGAAAGCCCAATTTCCCAATTTTTTCCTGATCCTCGTTCCTCGCCACTTCGAGCGCTGCAAGGCACTGCTGCCGGAGTTAAAAGCAACCGGCATTCGGTTTATCTTGAGAACCGAGATGCCCGATGGGCTCCCATCGCATAGCGGCGGTGTTGACTGTCTCCTGGTAAACACCACTGGCGAGCTCCGGCATTTCTACGGCGCCGCCACCCTCTGTTTTGTGGGCAAAAGCCTGACGGCAAAAGGGGGACAAAATCCGATTGAGCCAGCCGCTCTCTCCAAACCAGTTCTTTTTGGACCGAACATGCAGAACTTCAGCTCTATTGTGGAGAGCTTTCTTTCTCACGATGCAGTGATTCAAGTGGCCGACACCAATAAACTGGAGCAGCAGATAGTATCCCTGCTCACCAACCCCAGCCGCCGCAATATGCTGGGAGCTCAAGCTCATGAGGTCGTTCTCCAAAACCAGGGTGGAGTAGAACGCTCAGTACAAATTCTCTGCTCGCATATTAAAGCTAAATAGTTCTAATAGTTCTATGCGTGATTCAATTCACCTTCGAGGCGTTCATCATCATAACCTCAAAAATCTCGATCTTGATATCCCCATTGGAAAGCTGACCGTTTTCACTGGAGTAAGTGGCTCAGGCAAAAGCACTCTGGCTTTTGATGTTCTTTATGCGGAGGGCCAACGCCGCTATATTGAAACTTTTTCTCCTTACGCGCGGCAGTTCTTTGACCGCATGGATAAGCCACAGGCTGACCAGATTGAGAATATCCTCCCCGCCATTGCAAGAGAACAAAAGAACACCATTAAGACCAGCCGCTCCACGGT
>JAGVTF010000016.1 GCA_019136955.1 Verrucomicrobiota bacterium | reverse complement strand
GACTGGAGGAGCTGCCCCGTTGCGATGTCGTCCTGCTACTGGGCGGCGGCCAATCGTACTCGGAGCATCCACCTTTCCATGTCGAGCTCAATGAGGCCGGCGACCGCGTAATCGGCGCCTTTGAAGCGATGCGCCAGCAAAAGGCCGATACGCTGGTGACCAGCAGCGGCTACTTCCACAGGAACGGGGAAAAGATCGCCCACAGCTACTCGCTGACGAACTGGATTGCGGGGTGGAATCTTTTTGAAGAGCAGGTGATCTCCCTTGGACCCCGCAAGAATACCTGGGACGAGGCGATTACTTTCAAAAAATTGGCGCAAGAACATGGCTGGCAAAAAATCATGCTGGTGACTTCAGCCTTCCACATGCGCCGCTCGGTGGTCACTTTCGAGAAAATGGGCTTTGAGGTGGTGCCTTATCCGGTCGATTTTTACGTGGTCGGGATTCCGGAGTTGAGACACCAGAGGTCTTTCGTGCCGGATACTGAGCGGTTTCAATTTTTCGATATCTGGTTCAAAGAATATACGGGCTACTGGCTCTACAAGCTGGGAAGTCTCTGGGAAAGGAAAAATGAATAAGGATGATTTGAGGAGGCTCCGCGCTGTGGAAGACCACAGCAGGAGCTTCAAAAACCTCAACTACGTTTACCCGGTTATCGCGCGCCGCTCGGGCGGGCTTTCCCTGGGGGTGAACCTCAATACGAACCGCGCCTGCACGTTCGATTGCGTCTATTGCGAGGTGGACCGCTCGGCGCCTTTGCCTCCGGCGGCTCAGAAGGCGAAGGTCGATATACCCCTTCTCAAGGAGGAGCTGGGTTGGCTTTTGGGGCAGGTCCGGAGCGGCGAGCTTGGCAAAGAGGAGCGGTTTGCCGCCGCGGCGGAAGTGGCAAGAGAGGTGCGTGACATCTCTTTCAGCGGGGATGGGGAGCCGACGCTTTGTCCGGATTTCCTTGAGGCGGTCCGGGCAGTGGGGGAGGTGCTCGGGGACTTTGGCCTTCTGGAGAGCTGCAAAGTGGTCCTGATCACCAATGCCAGCCGGCTGCATCTGCCGGAGGTTTATGGGGCGCTGGATGAGCTGATGCAGTTTCCCCTGGGGGAAATTTGGGCCAAGCTAGATGCCGGTACACCGGAGTACTACCGGCAGATCAACCGCTCCGGGGTCTCTTTTGAGCAAATTCTCTCGAATCTCGATTTCATCTCCAGACGTTTCGCGGTCTATATTCAGAGCATGTTCCTGAAGTTGAACGGGCAGATGCTCAGCCAGGAGGAGCTGGCGGCCTACTGCGACCGGTTGAGGACGCTCTTGAACTCCGGCGGCAGGCTGCTGGGCGTTCAGGCCTATACGCTGGCCCGGCCTGCCTGCGCTCCCGGCCTGGGCTCGCTCAAACTGAGCGCTCTCTCCCAAGCGGAGCTGGAAGGACTGGCCGCCCATATCCAGAGCGCCACCGGCCTCAATGTGGAGTGCTATGCGTAAAAACCGCGCTTTTTTATTTTCCCTTCCGGGCATTCTAAAGAGATTGCTCCGGTGGTGGGTTTATGGTAATCTGCCCCTGAGTTATGGCTGAAAAAAAGGTTAGCGATCTTCTGCCCTTTTGGAGAGACCAGTACCAAAAAGGACGTGTAGCGTTGGACAGGAAAAACTACGACTACGCGATGATGCTCTTTTGCCAGTTGCTGGACCAGGAACCCGGTTGCCTGGATTGCAGAGAGGCGCTGCGTATAACCCAGTTCCGCAAAGCGGAGGAGGGTGGACAGAGAAGCTTCTTCAAAAAAGCTTTTGGCATGACCGGTGACCTGGCTCACTTGAGCAAGGCGCGGATGCTCCTCAAGAGCAATCCGGCGGAGGCAATGTCGGCCATTGAGCAGGTCTTGAACAAAGACCCGCAAAACGTTTCGGCCCATCATCTGATGGCGGATGCCGCCCTGGCAGCCGGTTTTATCCGGACCGCGTTGATCTCTCTGGAGCTTCTCTTTAACAAACTGGGGCAGAGAGATATGGCGATGGCTCGCAAGCTGGCGGATACTTTTGTAAAGGCTGGCCAGCCTGGCAAAGCCGAAGGTATTTACTCGCAGTTGGTCGATGAAAACCCCGATAATCTGGAGCTGGCCCAGGCATTGAAAGATGTCTCCGCCAGCCGGACCATGAAAGAGGGGGGATACGAAAGCGCCGCTGCAGAGGGGAGCTCCTTCCGTGCAGCCTTGAAAAGCGAGGAGGAATCCCGACGGCTGGAGCAGGAGGCGCGCCTGGTGCAGACTTCGGATTCTTCAGAGGAAATCATCAAGAATCTGGAGGCCAAGGTCGAGGAGGAGCCCAACAGCCTGCGCTGGTGGCGCGCCCTGGCGGACCAGTATATGCGCGTCAAGGAGTACGAAAAGGCGCTCCATGCCTATGAAACCTTGAAAGCGCTCTTCTCGGGGACGGACCCCC
>JAGVTF010000033.1 GCA_019136955.1 Verrucomicrobiota bacterium | reverse complement strand
TCATAGTTTTTCGCCATGCGGAGCATCACGTTAGTTTCGATGGACAGGTGAAGGTTATTGTCAGTAAAGACGCTAAAGAGTTTAAAGAGGTGGCGACGATATTTACCCCTGGAAAAGATTTGCGCGACCCCAAAATTCTTGCTGTAGATAAGAAGCTTCATATCTATGCAGGTTCTGTCGACCAAAAAGATACACAACGTCGGCACACCGATGCCAAACTTTATACTTCAGATGATGGGAAAAATTGGGAGGAGCAAAAAGTGACGGGACTTTATCCCGGTAGTTGGCTTTGGTTTGTGCATTTTGATGGCAAGCAATTTTATGGGAGTGCTTACAGCAGGCCCGAAGGTGATGCGACTTCTCGAGCGACACTCTACAAAAGCAAGGATGGGGCAGCCTGGGAACCCTTTTTTTCCATTCCCGTACAAGCCAGTAATGAAGTAGCCTTGGACACCGGTTCCAATGGCGAACTCTACGCACTGGTCCGTCAGGAGCTTTCTCCAAATCATCCTCTGCTGCTTAAAATTAAAGACCCCATAAACAAACCAGGGCTCTTTGAGTTGGAGTCTCTGCCGTTTCCTCTACAGGGTCCCTTTATTAAACGAGTGGATAAAGGATGCATCGTTTTAGGGCGCCGCTGGGATGATGGGGGAAGTGGCAAAGAATCTTTTTTCAGCAATCCTCGCTCTGAAAGGCGTGTGGAGGTCCTTTGGCTGGGGGATGATAAGAAGATACAGAGGCTTTGCACTTTGCCCAGTGGAGGAGATTGCTCATATCCGGCCTGGGTTCAGCTTAAAGATGGACAGGTTTTGGTCTCTTACTATTCCGGTCACCTGGGCAACTACCCGCAAGCGGATATTTTTATAGCTCTTTTTGACCCAAAGGTTCTGCCCCTTGAGCGCTCTCCTGACTAGGGAGCTTGTTTTTCTTTTGTCGTGAAAGAGTCGGTTACATCGAAGTGAAAGTGGTGGACTTCACCTCCAACTTTATCAGTTGTAGAGAGTACATCGTACCATTTTCCCTCTTTGCGTTTCATTATAATGGAGTGCATAACCATTTTTTGTTTAGGGAAATGCATTTGTACCCAACGAACTTCCACCTTTTGACGTTTCCAAAGGTCTAAACGTCCAGGAATAACAATGGCATCGCTGACCGAGCTGCCAGTAGGGGCTGAGGAGTTGGCTTCTAACTGATCTAATGCCTCGGCAAGAGCTTGCTCGGGGTCTTTGGGGTCAAGCTCTCTACCCTCCACTTCAGCCAGAACCGCGGCAAAATCTCCAGACACGACGTTGATTACATCTTCGTTTTTCTGGTTGGTCTTTGTAGCTTTGGAACTAACAGGCTCACTGGCAGGCTTTGAAGAAGTTGTGCAGCCAGCAACAACGGCCAGGAGGAGTAAGAAACATAAATTTTGAAAGGCTTTCATTTTGAATATTCGGTAATGATAAATTCTTCTGCAGCGAGGTCTGCAAAACGCAATCCTCTAGAAGTAAGACGAAAACCACCCTCGAAAAATTCACCCTCTCCGCGAGAGCATAGTTTTGACATCGCATCGGCCCAGTCCTTGTCCAAGCGATAGCCTGTGATTTTATAGAACTCCTCGAACTTCCAACCGCGGGCCATCCTGAGTCCAATAGCGGCAATTTCGCCAGCCCTGGCCAGCGGAGAGAGTGCATCCTCCTGCCAGTCACTCCATTTCAGATTTTGCTGAAAGCTGTTTTCTCTTTTCATGGACTGACAGTAGAGCTTTAGCGATGGTGTATGGGTGTAGCGGACTCCCTTTAAGAGACTGCTGGCAGAGGGACCCGCTCCATAGTATTCCTTTCCTCGCCAATAAGCGATGTTGTGCTGACACGCCTTTCCCTGTTGAGAAAAGTTTGAAATTTCATATTGTTCAAAGCCGGCTTTCTCTAGGTTTTCCAGCAAAGCATCGTACATTTTGCAGCTTAAAAACTCATCGGCTTCAAATCCTGTTTCCTGAGCCCAACGGGTGAGGGGAGTTCCCTCTTCATACGTCAATTCATAGCAGGAAAGATGTTCGCTTTTTAGCTGAATAAACTGTGCCAAAGTTTTTTTAAAGGCGGGCAGCGTTTGGCCCGGAACTGCAAAAATAATATCGAGGTTAATGTTTTGAAATCCAACTTCGCGCAAAAGAGAAAAAGCCTGGAGCGCCTGTTTAGCTGAATGGGAGCGGCCCAGTTGTTTTAGAATCTGCTCATCAAGGGATTGAACCCCCAGCGAAATTCTGTTAATCCCCCCATGAAAACAGAGGGTAGCCTTATCAAAATCAAGGGAGCCGGGATTTGCTTCTATGGAAAACTCTTCCAAACCATCATGACGAAAGGGGGCTAAAAGAGTCAGTAATCTTTCAAGCCCTCCTTTGCTTAGAGATGATGGAGTGCCACCTCCTAAAAAAATGGTTTTGGGTTT
>JAGVTF010000157.1 GCA_019136955.1 Verrucomicrobiota bacterium | reverse complement strand
AAGCGTCAATAAGTATTTTGGCAACTCGTTGCATATGGCTACAGAGCATACTTTTTTCAGTCTCTTCCTTGGGTTGGCCCTGGGCCTTTTGATTGGGCAAATACCGATTCCTATTCCTGGTGTCGAGGTGCCTGTAACTTTGGGTTATGCAGGAGGTCCGCTGGTTGTGGCATTGACTTTTGGGGCTTTGGGACGCACGGGACCTTTTGTTTGGGTGATCGCTCCTGCAGCCAATATGGCTTTGAGGCACGTAGGCTTTGCGCTCTTTTTGGCGGTAATTGGTGTGAACTCAGGCTCCAGACTCTTGGCTACCTTGAAGGGTGATGGGCTCTTTCTGATCTTGGCCAGCTTGGTTATGTTGGTTTTAGTTCACTTAATTCTCTGGCTTGTACTGCTGCTCTTTAGAGTTCCGAATATTCCTACTTTGCTGGGGGTGATGAGTGGTCTGCAGACTCAGCCTGCAGCGCTGGGGTTTGCGTCCGCTCGAACTGATGCTACCGGTGTCAATGTCGGATATGCTTCAGTCTATCCTCTTGCCACAATCCTAAAGATATTTTATGCGCAGCTCCTGATTCTTCTATTCTTGTAGTTTAAGGCAAGATAAAGCTAAAAAAGCTCCCCTTTAGTTTTACTTTTAGGGGAGTTTTTTTGGTTGAGAGCTAAGAGAATAACAGGAACAAATAAAATAGAAAACGATTCTATTGGACGGACGCTTGGGAGCCAGGGTTGACTTGTCCGATTTTAGACACTTTCTTCTCTCTACCTACCAATATCAGAATTCCACCTACAGCAGCCAAAAGCCAATAGACGCAAAGACAAAGTAGAGAGGCAGCAACAGCATCCGGCTTTGAAACACCATAAGTACCCAGCAAAACCAGAGAAGAACCTTCTCTGACTCCAACTCCACCGATAGAAATCGGCAGAGTGGAAAGCATGGCTATAACGGGAAAAACCCAAAGCATTTGCAGCCATGGCAAACTGGTTTGTAAAACAGAAGCCAGGGTCCAGGCTAAAACACTACTTAAAAGAATTTGGCCTAAGCATCCCAAGAAAATCACAAAAAAAGTTTTCCCAGGAGTTTTATACATTTTACCTGTGGCAATTAAAAAAGAATCTTTTAACTTTTTTAGTATTTTTATTTTTTCAAAAATCTTAGATTTTTTTATTATAAAAAATAATAAAAATAATAAAAATGCACCTAAGACAAAAAACACAGGGTTTGTTTTAGGCAACTCCAGAGGTATTTCCTGGTTAGTAGCTAGGGTAAAGACAAGCACCAGCAGACCAAAGACCAAGCTTCCAACCCCCGCCAAAAGCCTGTCCAGCCAGGAGGCAGAAAGCAGTTCGGCAAGAGAAAGGTCTCGTTCCTTGGCGAGTATTGTCGACTTTAGAACATCGCCTGCTGCTGGCCCCAAAAGGATTGTATTAAAAAAATGGCCATACCAGGTGGCTCTAATAACCTGATAAAAGGGGAGACGCAGATGCAGAGCATGGAGTACCTGATTCCAACGAATTCCAGTTAGGGTAATGGTTAAACCTAAAACTGTAATTGCAACGATAAGCCAAAAAGGATTAGCATCAACTAAAACGTGGATTACTTCTTTAAAAGGAACTTGTATAAAAACAAAACACAAAAAAAGAATAGAGAAAATTATACTAAAAGCGAGTCGTTTTTTGTTCATGTCGAAAATAAAAACTTTAAATTATCTCAATGTGCAGCAGGATAATGGAGATATATTTAAATTTAAAATATTTTTAATGATTTATATATATGAGTGTGCTATTATCTTCGTGGTTTAAATTCAATAACAATTCGTGTTTGAGGTTCAATCGGGTAGAGAATAGTACCCAAGAGGCGCTCCAGCTCTCGTTGTGCATTTTCTTCAGCCAAGCTCATGTAGTAGCGGGAGCGAGCAGTCTGAAGGACGTAGTTCCTCAAATTATCTTTAGCTTCCTGAGCCAGTTCTGTTTTTCCTCCACCCCGCGCCCAGTCAAACCAGCTGCTTTCTCCTAAAAACAGGATTTGCTGTGGGTCCGTTTGGATTTCTACCATTTCAGTATCGGCAACAGGTGGGGGAACTTTGACTGTAAGCGTTTTCTTTTCGCTATCCCACTGTATATCGGTTTCAGTAATTTCTTTTAAGGGAACGTAATACTGAACTTTATTGCCCAAGGATATCATTCTGAGGTTGGAGCTCCCCAAATCAAAAGCGTATCCAGCCAGGGAGAGAGTGTTTTCTTTTTCCAGTGACTGGTCTACAGTGACCAAAGCTGTCTGTATGACAAGCTTGGATTGGCGCTGAAGGCTATCAGCGACGCTATAAATTGAAATGCTGGTGTTACTGCTAATCCCAATATTTGCAATTTGCTTGTGGCTAAAGGTGAGCGCATAAGAGATCAAGCCCAGAGTAAGGATTATAAAAAAAGCGCACAAAAACAGAGAAGAGAGAAAAA
>JAGVTF010000267.1 GCA_019136955.1 Verrucomicrobiota bacterium | reverse complement strand
AAAAATGATAAACAGCAAACAGGAAGGGAGTTTCCTACAGCCCCGCATTCTCGATGGCAGAGACAAAAAGGTAAATAAAATGAAAAGCTGGTTATCCATTTTCCTTTGCATCTGGGCGCTGGGGCTCCAGGCCCAGTCTGAGATTAGAACGCTGGCTCCGGGCGCAGAGTCACCCCCTTTGCCAGAGGCGGCGCCGGAGGAGCCGTCCGGCCATCGCATTCTGGTTCTTTCCTCCTACCACTTGAGCGACCGCTGGACCAGCGAAATTTACCGGCATATTCTGGGCGAGTTTGCTCTTTTGGAAGAGGAGTACAAAATCGATTGTCTGGAGATGACCACCGTCAACAGTCAGTCGCTCTCTGAGAGATTCCTCCTGATGAGGATGGATAACCTCCTGGCCACTCAAAGCAAAGAGGGGAGGTACGATCTGGTGGTCTCCGTATTGGGCAAAGCGGCCGATTTCATCGTCAAGCATTATGAGCGCTTCCCCCAGGATATCCCGATTCTTTTCACCGGCGTCCAGGCTTGTCCGTTTGGTTCCCTGAGCGATTACCCGAAGATTACCGGTATCTGGGCTGAGCACCTCATTGCAGAGAATCTTGAGCTGGGGCGGCAGTTGTTCCCCTCAACGCAGGAGGTGCTGGTGGTCTCTGATGGCGAGTTGCTGGAAGAATGTGTTCATGCTCACTGGGAAAAACAATGGCAGACTATACCCGGACTTCGGATCAGGCTGATCAACGGGACCTCGGCGACGACCGAGCAGCTTCTGGAAACGGTGGCAGGGCTACCCAGGAATTCTTTTGTTATTTTTTCTTCCTGGCGCCGCTCCACCCAGGATGGGTTCCCCAGTATTCGGGCGGTGATTGACCAGATAAGAGAGCGTTCTTTGGTGCCGATTTTTGTGACGCGCAATGACTTTATGGTGCGCGGGGTGCTGGGGGGCCATGTCATGGATGCGACTCTTTACGGGGAGGAGACGACTTCACTCATGAAGGAGATTTTTAATACTCCGGAGGGGGCGGAGCTGCCGCATCGCTCCAGACCGGCCTGTTGCCTGATAAACGAGCCGCTCTTCAAAGAGCTTCATCTAAAAAAGAGCCTGCTGCCCAAGTGGGTAACTTTCCACAACCGGATGCCCGGTTTTTGGGAGCTTTACCGGCGGGAGGCGCTTTGTGTGATTGGCGGTTTTGTTCTTTTCCTCTTTATGGTGGCCCTGCTGGCCCGAGCGCACCAGATACGTAAACGGGAGGCCAAAAAAACGGCTGCCATTCTCGGTTCACTGCCGCTGCGGATAGTGATTGTCGGACGCAATGGAAAAATCTTTTTCCAGCAAACGGAAAAAGAGCTTTACCCTGATGGCAGAAAACCCAGGCACGTAAGGGAGATGCGCGGGCTGAATACGAGGCAGATTGAGAAGGCGATTGAACAGATATTCAAAGAGAAGAAGGGGCGGATTATCTCCTACAAGTTTGGGAACTCCAACAGGATAATGGTGATGCGGCTGATTGGCCCCGAAATCTATGGAGAAGAGGCGGTGCTCTGGTTTTCACAAGATATCAGCGAGCTGGCCCAGGAGCGCCAGAAGCGCAGAGAGCTGGAAAAGCAAAGCCGAGTGCTCCTTGAATCCATTGCCGATGGGTTGATCGCGACGGATACGAAGGGAGAGATCACCTACTTCAACCCGGCTGCGGCCGCCTTGATCGGTTACTCGGAGGAGGAGGCGCTCGGGCAGCCGATAGCTGATGTTTACCATGCGGTCAGTTGCCTCACGGGCCAGCCGACCGATTGCCCTGTCCAGCAGGTGTTGAGCTCCGGCGCCGCCGCCCAGCCTCTGGAGCATGTGGAGCTGATTACCCGGCACGGATTCCGGCGCCAGATTGCCGGCACTGCCACCCCTGTCTTCGGGTTGCAGAAAAAGATGGAGGGGGTTGTTTTTGCTTTCCGTGACGTGACCAGGGAGTTCCAGCAGAGGCAGAGATTGAACTTCAGCCTGGAGCTGCTGCGCTTCGCCACCCACCTGGCTCACCTGAGCTACTTTTCTCTGGATGAATCCTTTGAGACAGTTGCCCACCCCATCGGCAATCAGACCCAAAACTGGGGAAAGGATGAAAACGGCAAGCCGCTTCCCCCCCAAAAGTGGGTTTACTGGGAGGATTACGAAGGGTTCATGGAGACGATGCGCCGGCTTCGGAGCAGGGAGGTGAATTCAGTCCAGTTTTCATTTCGCTCCGATTATACCGGCCAGATGAAGCACTACCTGATGCTGGCCGCCTGGCGCAAATCTCCTCTGGAGGAGGGGAGCCAGCGCGTGTTTGGGCTCCTGCAGGATGTAACACAGATCAACCTGGGTGAGCGAAAGTACAACGAAGCCAACGAGCTTTTGCGCCAAATCATGGATGTCATCCCTTCACCGCTTTTCGTCAAGGATGCCAACAACGGCTTCCGCTATGAGATGGTCAACCAGAGGTTCGCCGAAAAGATCGCCCAGCGTCCTGCCGAGGAGATTCTGGGCAAGAACGATTTTGAGCTGTTTGCTGACTCCGAGATTGCCGCCTTCCTGAGAAGCCAGGATGTGGAGGCGATTCTGAAGAACAAACCGCACTCCTTCCTGGAGCGGCTCAGAGGCTCCTGGCTTCAGATGGTGAAGAGCACTTTCCTGACGGTTGACGGAAGGCGGCTCCTGATCGGCTTTGGGATAGATGTGACTGAGCTGGAAGAGCTCCGGATAAAGGAGGAAGAAACCAGAATACTGCTGGAGAGCGTGCTGAACCATGCGCCAATCGGCATCTCCGTAAAAGACGCGGATGACGACTACCGCTATTTCATCTGGAGCAAGGAGATGGAGCGAATAACGGGATTACCGCCAGAAAAGATACTGGGGAAGAATGACTTTGATTTTCTCGAACACGAAGAGGCACGGGAGATCAGGAACTGGGATTTGCGGGCGCTGGAGACGGGGGTCATGCAGGACTTCCTCCGGTTCCACACGGGGCCTGATGGTGAGCAGGTAGCCGGCAAGATATGCAAGGTTTTGATGAAGACGGAGTCTGGTCGGCGGCTCATCATCAATACCAATCTGGATGTGACCCGCAGGATGGGGCTGGAGGATGAGCGCCTGCAACTGATAAGCCAGCTTAACCAGCATGTTGAGAGCGCTCAGACGATTAACCAATGCTTGCAGGTCGCCATTACCGGGCAGAACTTCAATGAGACCATTGAAGAGATATTGAAGTTGCTGGGCCGGCAGATGAAGGCGGGGCGCTGCTACCTGATCCGCTACGACCTGGATCAGATGACGTTCAGCAAGACTCATGAGTGGAGCGCTCCGGGAACCCGCTCCAACATTGAAGCCTTCCAGAACTTGACGCTGGACAGCTCCCATGAGTTTTACCAGAAGCTTCAAAGGGGAGAGGACCTCCTGATAGAGGATGCGGAACAATGCATGGAGCCGGGAGCGGAGAAGGGGAAGGATTTCTGGGTAACGCAGCAGCAGGTCAAAAGCCTCTTGGTGACGGGGCTCTGGCTGGAGGAGAGGCTCTGGGGTTGCCTGGGAGTGGATTTCACTTTTGGCAAGCGGCAGTTCAACGATAGCGATATTGTGCTGGTGCATGACACGGTCTCCGTGCTGCATCTGGCCCAGGAGCGGTTCCAGATGCTCTTTGATCTGGAGAAGCATGTCCAGAACACGCGGGTCCTCAATCGCTGCCTCCAAAAGGTGGTCGTTTCCGGTGACCTCAAGTTGGTGATAGAAGATGTGTTGGGGGTTCTGGGGCGCAGCCTGAGAGCTGATTATTGCAACGTGCTGCGCTATGAAGAGGATTACGAGTATTGTTGCTCTGTCTATGAATGGATGGGGCCGGGCATTGCCGCCGAGAAGCGCGTTGACTGGGAACCGCTCAAAAGGTTCCCCTCTGATTCAGGGATAGTGGAGCTGCAGAAAAAGCGCATTCATATTGAGTTCAGCGGGATGGAGAATATGCCCGTGGAGTTTAAGGAGTCAGAGGCCCTTTTTGAGAAACTGGGGATTCAATCGCTCAGTATTGCCGGGATATGGATCAACCAGAAGCTCTGGGGCAGTATGGGCTTCGCCTTTTTGAAGAAGCGGCGCTTTACCCGCAGCGACAGCCATACGATGCGCGGGGCGACTCATCTCTTCCAGTTGGCTTATGAGCGCAACCGCCAGATGCAGCAGATTGCCGAGTCGCATCACTTCCAGAAGCAGATGTTCGATAACATCGGCGTGCCGCTGCTCATGATGGATAAGGAGCGGAAGATCGTGATTGCCACGGCGAGCTTTGCCGAGCTCCTGGGGGTTCCCTATGAGAAGCTGATTGGCTCTACCTGCAACAATTATTTCTGCCATCTGGCCACCCCGTTCAATTGCCAGTCAGAGAGCTGCCCGATCCAGATAGCCTTTACGCGCAAAGAGAAGCTGGTACGCTCGGTCGAGTACAAAGGGCGCTACTATCAGGCCTCCGTTCAGCCGATATTCGACCTGGATGGCGAGCTGCTTTACGTGCTGGAGAGCCTGGTCGATATTACCGAGATTCATGAGAACCAGCAACGGCTGGAGGAGGCGATGAAGGCCGCCCAGGCCGCCGACCGTGCCAAATCGATCTTCCTGAGCACCATGAGCCACGAGATACGCACGCCGCTCAATGCGATCATCGGGCTGAGCGAAGCGCTGCAAGATATAAACCTGCAGCCGGCGGAAGAGAAAGATTACCTGCACTCGATCCACCTCTCCGGCAATACGCTTTTGAACCTCGTGAACAACGTGCTCGGTCTCTCCAAGGTGGAGGCCGATGAGAGCGAGTTCGTGCCGGTGCCGACCGATGTGGCCGGGCTGCTGGAGGAGGTCCATGCGATCTTCCGCAACAGGGCCACTGAGAAGGGGCTGGACCTGCAGTTCTTCTGCCCGAAGCTTTTGCCTCTTTTCCAACTGGACCCGGCCCGCCTCAAACAGGTACTCCTGAACCTGATCAGCAATGCGCTCAAGTTCACCCACAAGGGGAATGTGCGGATTCGCCTGGAGTTTGAGCCGGTCAACCAGAGGAGCTGTCTGCTCTCGCTGAGCGTTGCCGATACCGGTATCGGTATCTCCCAGGAGTTCCAGCGGGATATCTTCGAGCCGTTCCAGCGTCAGCAGGATAGAGAGGCTCGGGGGCACTACTATGAAGGCAGCGGCCTGGGGCTCTCCATCACAAAACAACTGGTGGAGAAGATGGGCGGGGAGATATTCCTGAAAAGCAGCCCCGATGAGGGAAGCACCTTTACCGTCCGGTTCCCGGGGATTGAGTATGAATACCGGACCCAGCTCACCGATTCAACCAGCGCCTGGGTGACGGATGGATACAGAATCCGCTCCGGGCTCCGGGTGTTGCTGGTCGATGACGTGGAGGTGAATCTGAAGGTACTCTCCATCATGCTCAAGAAGCTGAACGTGGAGCACCGGCTGGCCTCTTCGGGGAAGCAGGCTTTGGCCGAGTTTGAGAAGAGCCCCTTTGACGTGGTGCTGACGGACCTCTGGATGCCGGAGATGAGCGGTGAAGAGCTGGCGGCGGCGCTGCGGGCCACCACTGCAGGCAGCAAGATAAAGATAATCGCCATTACCGCTGATATTGAGGCTGAGGCTGGCTTTGACCTGACGCATCTGGATGGGGTTCTCTATAAACCGGTGGTACGCAGCAAGCTTTTGAAGCTACTATCCGAGCTCTGAGAACAGATACGGTAGATAGGTAGATACGGGAGGCCGATAGCCGGAATGAGCGGGAAGAGAAAGAGGAGGGCAGTCCTAGCATGAACACTTTTATGTACTCATCCTTTTTTATTATTGGCTGTCCTGTATGAACCGCCCCCCAAAGTGGGTCTGGGCTGGCCGGCTCCGGTGGAGAGGCTTTACTCTCTTGGCGGTCGCACCCTCACAGTGCCAGCTCCATCATCAATTTCACTATAGCATCAGTTCCCGCTTTTGTCACTGAAAATTGGCCTTAAAAGGAGATTTTTTGCAGGAGCGCAAGCCCCAGGAAAAGTCCCAGAGCGCTGAGAGCCCAGAGCAGCGCCACCGCGGTTTGGGGGCTTAACCCTTTGCGGGTAAGCCGGTGGGAGAGGTGATTGGTATCGCCGACGTAGAGTGGCAGCCCCTTGCGCAGGCGGATCAGGAAGGTGGAGCCAAGGTCGGCCAGCGGCAGACCCAAAATCAGGATGGCCGGCAGGAACGCCCAAAGCGCCCGGATGATGCCGTGCGACTCAGTGGCAGTGAGCCGCGTGCCCCGCTGCAAAAGGGCGTTGACCAGCAGAATCGAGCCGCTCGCGGCAATATAGCCGACCAGATTACTGCCTGAATCCCCCAGGAAGAGTTTGGCCCGCGGGTAATTCCACGGGAGCAGGCCGAGCAGCGCCCCCGCGAAAATAAGCATGACCGGCAGGAAAGCGGTCGCGCCGCTAATCAGGCCCGCTACAAAGAATCCACCGGCCAGCAGTACCCCCAGCCCGGCGCAGAGACCGTTCATGTTATCAATGAAATTGAGGGAATTGAGGACCAGCCCAAACCAGAAAAAGGAGCAGGCGAAATTGAGGAGAGTGCCGAGGGGACCGGGCGCGAAGAGCTCAAAGTGAAGCCGTGTGGTGAGGATGCCAATAAAAAAGAGCTGGCCCAGAAACTTCACCCCGGGCCCGAGCTCACGGAAATCATCCACCAGTCCCAGCGCGAAGAAGGCCAGGAGCCCCGCCAGCCAGACCCAGTGGAAGCTCCCCTCCCAACCGGCAAAAAGGAGCAGGCAAAAAGGGAGACTGGCTATCAGGACGGTGAGCCCTCCGGCAAGGGAGGTCGGGCTGCTGTGGATTTTGCGCTCCCCCGGCTCATCGTAGAGACCGCAGCGGAGGCTCAGCCGCTTCCAGAGCCCTGCACTGCCAAAAGCCAGAAGCCCTGCCAGAGCGGTGTAGAAGAGGAGCGTCGAGCACGGTTCAATAAAGAGCGCTCTCATGGCATGGGGAAGTTGTGAGACTGTTTTTCACTGAATCGGCAGGAGGATAAAGATGAGAACCGTCCAGAAAGCGTGTGAGAGGATGCAAATCCAGAGATTCTGGCTGAGCAGATAGAGCAGCCCCCAGAAAGCGCCCGCCACCAGCGCCGCCATCACCAGCATCCAGTTGCCCGAAGCAATATGCACCGCGGCATAGAGAAGCGAAGCAAGCAGCCAGCCGGCCAGGAGTCCAAAGCGTCCGGTCGCCCAGCGCTGCACGAAGCCGCGCCAGAATATCTCCTCACAGGGACTGGTCAGAAAAAAAAGAATCGCCGAAATCAGGAAGGGATGCCCCTGGGAACGGATGGTATAGATATTGCCCACCTCCTGGGCGGCCGTGCTGAAGAGGAGGCGCGAAGTGTAATAGCCGACTCCAAAAATCAGGTAGAGCGCCAGGGCGCTGCCCAGTCCGAGCCAGAAGGTGCTTGAAGCCGGGAGCCTCAGGAGCGTGCGCCGGAAGTGCCCCCCATCCAATGCCAGCGACAGGGCCGCCAGCGTGGAGGCGGCCAGGCTCATCCCGAGCCAAAAATTGACCCATTTCGCTCCGAAAATCACCCACCAAAAGAAGGCGGCCA
Organism: Verrucomicrobiota bacterium; assembly: GCA_019136955.1. Classification (GTDB taxonomy): domain Bacteria; phylum Verrucomicrobiota; class Verrucomicrobiia; order Limisphaerales; family UBA1412; genus UBA1412. Next base: position 3,057 of record JAGVTF010000267.1, on the reverse strand, counting down.
GAAGAAGCGTGAAGACAACGCCGGCATTTGCAGGCAGTTGGACGGGGCGGGATTGGTAAATTGGGTTCATCAGTTAAAGAAGGCTGAGAGGAAGACGCCGACCGTGTAGAGGGCGCCGATCAGGAAGTGGAGCTTGCCGGCGATGAGCTCCAGCGCTTCCAGTCGCTCGCGCGGGGAATCCGCCGAGAGCCCGTGCAAGGTTTTATAGACCATCGGCAGTGCCAGGAGCGGCAGCAGGGCGAAGTAGCCAAGCCATCCGAGCAGTACCAGCCCGATGATGACGGAATAAGCGCTCACGTACAGCGCTTTGTAAAAGGTGATGGAGCCGGCCAGCCCGAGCTTTATGGCCGGAGTATCGATTTTCGCCGAGAGGTCATGGGCGATATCGCGCAGGTCATTGGCCTGCAGAATGCCGACGACGAGGCAGCCGACCGGCAGCGAGGCGACCAGAGGCAGCCAGAATCCGCTGCCCCCCTGAATATACCAGGAGGGGAGCACCATCAGAGGACCCATCAGGAAAAAGACAAAGAGCGGCCCAAGCCCCTTGTATTTATAGGAAAAAAAGGTGGTATAGAAAAGAACTCCCAAAAAACCGATCACCCCGCAAACCAGCACCGGCCAGCCGCCAACCCAGAGCGGATAGGCGCCAAAGAGAGCCGCCGCGGCAAGCGTGCAGAGCCCCACCAGCCGCATGGTCGGCGCATCAAGCTCACCGCGTACCAGTTGGCCGCAACTGGGAGTGACCGATTCGGCGGTATCCACGCCCGAGATAAAATCGCCATAGGTGTTCAGGTAATTCACCGCCGCCTGCATCAGCACTCCGCCAATCAGCGTCAGGAGGAACAGAAGCGGTCGGAAAGGGAGCTGCGTGAAGGCGAGCCCGGCCCCCAGCGAAACCGGAACGATGGCCGCCGTGAAGGCCCAGGGCCGCGAGGCGAGGAGCCACTGTTTGAGGCTGCCGGTGGGTCGCTCCGATGGGGGCGCGACAGGTCTGGAGGAAAGCGTGAGCATTGTCATAATGGTTCTGTGCTGGCTGCCGGCAGGGTCTGTTTCTCTGCGAAGACCGTTTGCCCGTGAGAGTTACGGCTCTGGTGGGCAGACCAGAGCCGATGTTAGCAGAAGCGCCCGGGATTTCCAGCCGAATCAGCTCTTCCCTGCCAGCCGCCGGCTTCCTGCTCTGGAGTGCAGCCGTCGCACCTTACGCACCTTGAGGCGAATTCGGCTTTTGATAGCAGCTAAAGAGGCACCCCATCGGGATATTGAGCTCCTGGGAGTCTCTCTGCACGCAGGCCATCACCGGAACACCCGTGAGGTCTTCGATCTCCTTCATGTTATCTTTGTGCAGGAGGCTTCCTTCCTGGAAGAAATTGAGGATGATGCCGCGCACTTCAACCTCTTTGCTGCGAGCATGTTCCACGGCAAGAACCGTGCTGTTAAGAGTCCCCAGAGCGGCGGAGGAGACCAGGAAGACGCCCAGCCCCAGCTCCTTGATGAGATCGGTCTGGAACCAGTTTTGCTCATCGCGCCGGAAGGGGCAGAACACCCCCCCGTAGCCTTCCACGGTCAGGTAGTCGCAGTTCTGGAGAGCTTTTTCGAAGTCCTTTTTAATCGTCTCCATTTCGATGGGGGGCCCCTCCACTCGCGAAGCCAGATGCGGCGGCACGGCTGATTGGTAGAGGTAGCTGCTCATGCTGTTGGGGTTACCCTCCAGAGCGCATTCTTTGGTGATCCGAAACGGATCCCCCGCAACCAGTCGGCCATCCAGATTGACGGCACCGATCTGTACTGGCTTATAATAGCCGACATTGAGGCCGCCCTGCTTCAGCTTTTTAATGAGGAGCGAGGAGATATAGGTTTTCCCTACGTACAGGCCGGTGCCGGCGATGAATATACTTTTGCTCATGGCATTTTGGTTTCAAAACCCAGTTTTGAAAGAGTTTTCAAGTCGTCTTCGATATCTATTCCGCAGGTGGTCAGGAGATTGCCCGAAATGGCGGCATTGGCACCCGATTGAAAGACGCTGAGGCCGTGATCGGTCAGGAGACTGCGGCCACCGGCCAGGCAGATCGCCGCCTGCGGCAGGGTAAAACGGAAAAGGGCAACCGTGCGGCGAATCTCTTCGAGCGCCAGCGGCGGATTCTTTTCCAGCGGCGTGCCCGGAATCGGGTTCAGGATATTGACCGGAATAAAAAGGGCACCTTGCCGCCTCAGTTCCAAGGCTAAATCGAGCCGGTCCTCCATCGATTCCCCCAGGCCGATGATGCCGCCGGAGCAGATTTCCAATCCGGCCCGGCGCAGAGCTTCCATCACCCGGATTTTATCGTCGTAGGTATGGGTGGTGCAGACCTGTGGAAAAAAGCGCCGCGAAGTCTCCAGATTGTTATGGTAGCGGGTGAGCCCGGCTTCTTTGAGACGGATGAGCTGGCTCTGGGTGAGCAGGCCCAGCGATGCGCAAAGACCGATGGAGCTTCGCTGGCGGATTTGGCGGAAAACGTTGCAGAGGCGCTCCACTTCTTCCTCGGTCAACGCGCGGCCGGAAGTCACTACCGAAAAGCGCTCGGCACCCCGTCGGGCATTTTCCAGTGCCTCCTCAAGGATTTCAGATTCGGCTTTCAGGGGATAGGAATCCACCCGGGTTCGGTAATGGAGCGACTGGGCACAGTATTTACAGTTCTCGGTGCAGCCGCCGCTTTTCGCATTGAGGACGGTGCAGAGATGAAATACCTTGCCGCAGAAGTGATCTCTCAGCTCTTCAGCCGCCTGGCAAAGTTCCTCCAGATCGGCTGAGACCAGCTCCAGAAGCTCTTCCCGGAGAGCTGAGCCTCCTGCCAGTATTTTATTCTTCAGCTCTCTGAGCATTATGTTTCAGAGGGTATTCTGCCGCGCCTCTTTAGGAGAGTTCAAGCATCCGCTCAATGGGAGCACGTGCCCGGGTCAGTATCTCGGCCGGAAGCTCGATTTGCGGCTTCATTTCGTTAAAGGCGTTGATCATCTTTTCGAGCGTATTCTTCATCATATGTTTGCACTCGGGCTGGTAGCCGCGAACCGGCAGAGAGT
>JAGVTF010000244.1 GCA_019136955.1 Verrucomicrobiota bacterium | reverse complement strand
GCGACTGATGAGGATGCCGTGGATGCTTTCTTCAAGCTCTCGCGCTATGAGGGGATCATTCCCGCTTTGGAGTCAGCCCATGCGGTGGCTTATGCGATCCGGCGCGCTCGCGAGGATAAGACCAGCGCAATCCTGGTCAACTGCAGCGGTCGCGGCGATAAGGATGTCGATTACGTGATTGAGCACTACGGCTTTGGGGAAAAGTATGAGTTCCCCGATACGGAATCATAAAACCGGCTCGTTTAGGGAGTAGAGAAGGCGCTTGCGGCGGGAGTCTGAGCCAAACCGGTTCAATATCCCGCGGGGCGTCTTTATTTCTGTTCTTTTAACGCCAGCACTTAGAGGAGAACGAATGAGAGGAGAAACTGATCGCCCCGTGATGAAGGAGGGCTCCTGCCGTGGGATTATCTTCCGGCTCTATCCCTACTCCGATGCGAGCCTGATCCTCCATGTTCTGAGCCGCGAGCAGGGGCTGATCTCTCTGATCGCCAAGGGGGCGCGCCGCCAGAAATCTTCTTTTGCCGGACGGCTTGATCTGTTCTATCTCTGCCAGTTCGAGTTTATCCTGAGCAGGCGCTCGGATCTCCATACGTTGCGGGAGGCGCAGCTTCTGGATGAGCATCGGGCTCTGGCCAGAGACTATGAGCTGCTTTGCGCAGCCAACGCCAACGCGCGCAGGCTCGAGCGGCTCATTGAGCGGCAGATACCGGTGCCGGAGCTCTTTGGTCTCTTCAGCGATTATCTGAAATATCTGCCCCTCCATGCGGAGCCGCGACTGGGGAACCTCCTCTTCCAGGTGCGGCTTCTGGCGCTCCTGGGCAATGCGCCCAAGTTTGACCGGATGAGGCTTGCCCAAAGCCGAATGGAGCTGATATTGAGCCTGCTTGAAAAAAGCTGGGAGGAGCTCCTGGAGCTCTCTCCGCCCAAAGAAGAGCTTCAGTTTTTCGAGAGGGTGGCGGAGGCTCAGCTCAGGGATTGCACGCGCTGAGGATGGTGCCGGCACCCAGAACGGTCGGGCCGTCATAGAAGGCGACGATTTGCCCCGGCGTGACCGACATTTGGGGGCTCTCAAAGCGAACCTTCACGGCTGAAGCGTCGGTGTCCAACCGGATGAGCTCCGCCGGAGCGGCCTGATGCCGCTGGCGTATCTGCGCCTCCACCCGCAGTGGTGCCTCCGGCGCCTCGGGCAGGGCGACCCAGTTGAGCTGATTGGCCGTGAGCTCCCGGGCATAGAGTTCTTCCTTCCCTCCCAGTGTTACCGTGTGGGTCTGCGAGTCGATCTTGAGGACATAGAAAGGGATGCCGCCGCCAATGCCGATGCCTCTGCGCTGGCCGATGGTGTAGTGAATAATCCCGCGGTGCCGGCCCAGCACTTTCCCCTCCTGGTTGATGAAATTCCCCGGCGGGCATTCCCGTTCTTTGAAGAGCGGTGAGTAATCGTCGCAGGCGATGAAGTCCTGGCTTTCGCTGCGGTCCAGGAGGTCGCTCCAGCCAAGCTTGCTGGCGATTTCCCGGATTTCTTCTTTGCGGTAGTTGCCCAGGGGGAGAATGAGGTCGGCCAGTTGCTCCTGGGATAGATGGGAGAGAAAGTAGGATTGGTCTTTGGCGGGGTCCTTGCCGCGGGATATCTGGTGGCGCCTCGTGTCGGCATTCCAGCTCACCCGTGCATAGTGGCCGGTGGCGAATCGTTCAAAGGCGATTCCCTGTCTGCGGGCTTCATCGCGCAGGAGGCCGAACTTCATCAGGCGATTGCACTGGATGCACGGGTTGGGGGTGCGTCCGGAGAGGTACTCGGAGCGGAAATAATCGAGCACGTTTTTGCGGTAGGCCTCGGCCAGGTTCAGATGCAGGTGGGGGATGCCGATTCGTTTGGCGATACGGCGGGCCGCCTCGGCATTGAGCGCATCGCGCGGGCCAAAGCAGCCGGAGCGCTCGGATTGGGGGACCGGGATTGAGCCATCGTAGATGCTCATCGTAACGGCCGTCACGCTCCAGCCCTCTTCCTTGAGGAGCCAGGCGGCGACGCTTGAATCCACTCCACCGCTCAGGCCGATAAGGAGGCTCCCCCGGTTACTCTTCATCGGAGCTGACTCTGTTTGCACTGACAGGCGGCTCTGAAGCTTCTACTACTGCCGCCGGAGTCGTTATATTTTCTTCCAGGATCAGAGGCGGAATCTCCACGGCTACCGGAGCCTCATTGGTGGCCTCTTTGTCAGACTGCAGGGAGTACTTCTTTTCATGAGCGATCATGAATTCGCCCACCCCTGTCGCGATAAACTGCACGCCGATACAGACCATGATGAGGCCCATGATGCGGGTCATGGCGTCGAGCCCCTCCGGGCCGAGGAATTTCTTGAGTCGGTTAGAGGTTCGTAAAACCAGGAAGCAGAGCAGCCCCACAATGATGATCGCCAGCGAGGAGACGGTGTAGCTGTAGATGCGCTCGGCCCAGGTGTCTTTGGAAGCGTTGATGGCCGAGATGGTCATGATGGTCGCCAATGAGCCGGCTCCGGCCATGCTGGGGAAGGCGAGCGGGATGACGGCGTAATTGACACCGGATTGGCTTGCGGAAATCGGGTTGATCCCATCGGGGTTGGAAGTGGGGAAAAGCATACTGAACCCAAGAAAAGAGACCACCAGCCCGCCGGCAATCCTCAGCGAGGGAACGGAGATATTGAAAAAGTGCAGCAGGAGCGTCCCGAGGAAGAGCCCTACCAGCATGATAATCGTGGCATTGCGGCAGGCGGTATCTCCCAGCTTTTTCCTCTCTTCCAGCGTCATGCGGACTGTGAGGGCTAAAAAGAGAGGCACCGTACTAAACGGATTGACCATCGGGAAAATCGACCCGACATAAGTTAAGCAATCTTTGATGTAGTGCATATGACACCGCAGCCTTTAATCTATAGTCAATTGGGCTAAAATCAAGGGCAAAAGTATTTGAGTGCCTTTTGGTACAGGGTTTCGAAGAGTGCCTCCATTGTTTCCACCGGGTAAAAGCGCTCCGGCGAAGCGGAGCTGAACAGCCCAAAGCCCGGACCGCAGGCCGGACCGTTCATCACGCAGAGATCGCTCCGGCACTCTTTAAGCTGGCGGTGCGCCTTGCGGAACAACTCGACCGGGGTGCCCTTGACCTCATACTTCCAGCCGGTAATGAAGGCGTTGGGGAAGAGTTGGCGCAGTTGCGGAAGAATCTTGGGGGTTGGCCGGAGCTCTACCAGGAGCGGACGCTTTGAGCGGCTGGAGAACTTGCCAGAGAGGAGCTCCTTGAGTGAGCCATCGGGTTGCCGTTTATACACCTTTCCAAAGCCAAAATCATTCACCGCGGCGGCATGGAAGATCGCGCACGGCTCGGTAGTGGCCAGCTTGCGGAATTTTTCCAGCAAATCAGCGGGAGTGCTGAAGGCCAGCGTCTCCAATCCCTCCGGCTCCTCCAAAGCGGCTTCCCCGTGAAATGTGGAAAGAGCCCCTCGCAGAAGGAGGGTTCGGGCCTGTGGCAGCCGCTCTTGCAGGTAGGCCGCCAGGCGGCTCCCCAGCCGACCCGTGGAAAAATTGGTCAGTCGCCTGACCTCGTCCAGGGGTTCAAAGCTGGGGCCCGCTGTGATAATACAGTTCATCAGTCTGCTTTTTTATTGTGAAACCGGGCTTACCAGGAAGAGCGAGTTCACCGGCGGGATGACCAGCAGCACTTCCGTAAAGGGCGAGCCCTCTTTCTCAAAATGACGGTAGCCGGTTTGTTCGATTTTTCCGCTGTGCGGGTCCCAGATTTCGGGCGTATGCCTGCCAGCCAGCGTGATCGGCGCGGTGACCGGATCATTGCTGGAATTGGCCACGAACCAGAGGTGATGATTCTCCTTCACCTTGTGGAGATAGGAGAGCATCCCCATGCCGTCGGTGCCGACATTGAGATGGGCCGGGAAGCTGACATCGGGCGTCGTGAGCGAGGAATCAAGAATTTCCCGCAAGGTCGCCACCGTCGGCTGAGGCATAAAGAAAGCTTTGCCGCCGCTGGGGTGGCTCATCCGTGTATAGGGGGTGACGGAGGCATTGATATCTGATGCTGCGGTGCCATACTGAACCGACTTCAACCGGTGCCAGGAGCCGTTCACTTTTTTGTGAGGGGCCAGTGAGCGGGTGTGGGTCGATATCTGCCACATGTAGGAGTTTTGTTCATCGGCCGCGCGGAAGGTGATCCCCGCCACGCTGGTGCCTGCGTCAAAATCGCATTCAATCGTGTAGTCGCTCCATTCCTGGCCCGTCTTGGCGAGCATCTGTTGGTTTTCGTAAATATCGAGCTCTCCATTGCTGATCTTCGTGTTGGGGTCGATGTTTTTCCATTGGTCAAACCCTAGCGAGAAGTCTTCCTGCAAGAGAACCGTGCCGTCGGCCGCGGTCACCCTGAGGTTATCAAAGCGGGCATGCTCGCGGGTCGCCTCGCGGAAGCCGACGGTGCCGGCGCTGAAGGTTTCATCAATGGTCGTATCCAGGAGCTGGCCATCCAGATAAGTCCGGATGGTTTTGCCCGAGACTTCGATCTTCAAGTGACGCATCGCTGCTGATGAGGCGCTCTGGTTCAGCGCATCGCCACCGAAGATGGAGACAATCGCCTGCTGGACGTCGGCATCGTGGCCCGGCTCGGCTGAGCGGCTGGGCAGTTGGGTGGTGCCGATGACGATTCCGCCCGATTCGTAGAATTTTTGAATCTTCTGCAAATTGCTCCAGTGAATCGTATTGCCGCCGGGGATGATGAAGACCTTGTAATCCTCATAATTCACGCGGTTGGCCATGTGAAGCGTATCGCCGCGGACTTCGCATTTGCCGTCGAGCACTTCCGGGTGAACGTAGGTGAAGTCACGGCGTACGGATTCGACGAGGAAGCGGCTGAGCTCCTGGAAGTCGCATTCGGGATAGGTATAGAGGCCGAAGCGTGAGCCCATCTTCTGCGGCTCATCCATGCGGTAATTGGCCTGAAGCGAGGCGATGGGGTAGAGAATGCCGATATCGGCCACGTGGCGTCCGCCCTGAAGCATCATGCTGATGCGCGCGGCCCAGGGATTGTAATCGGGCAGGGCGGGGCCCAGCCGCGGATTGCGCCAGGAGATTTCCGGCGGGATATAGACCGATTTCTCATCAAGCCAGAGCCCATGAGGCAGGAAGAAATTGGCGCCGCGGATAAAGAGCTCCATGCCGCTGCGGTAAAGCATGGCCGCATCCACGGAAGCATCGGGATAATTGCCGTAAATTTCCACTACGGCGACCGGTTTATCGTAGTTATAGGCGGCCGAGCCGATCTGTTTGAAGCCGTCGCGCCCCTGGCCGTAGTAGTGAATGGAATCCATGAGCGGATAATCCATATACTCGTAAAACTTCAGGTTGTCGCCCGAACAGTTGACCGCCTGCGGGTTGTAGTTATCCATCGGATGGCCGATGGAGACGATCCCGTGATCAGCGGCCCAGTCGGCGATTTGTTTGACCCAGTTCTCGGCCAGCATATCGGCACGGACCCGGTGCATGGCGATTCGCGCGGTGGCTGTTTCGGGGCCGATATCGTACCAGAGGGCAGGGTAGTAGGAGGCGGGGCTGTAGCCATGTTTTTTGATAAAGGCGTCGTTGTAAGAGGGAGTCCACATCCGGTAGCCGCCATCGCCGCCGGTCTGCGGGAAGGCGACATCGTCAAAGAACGACATGAAGATCGTCTCGCCAAAGTATTCGGAGAATCTCCGGTAGCATTCGTCATAGGTCAGGGAGAGGAATTTCTTGACTGAACCGGCATCCAGAAAATCGACCAGGTTCCGGCCGCTGGGCACGCAGGTGAAGTACATCAGGTTCCAGGTTCCTTGCGGGGCGCTCCAGAAGAGTTTCCCGTTGGCGACGTTGCCGGTGAGGTCGATTCGCTCCAGAGTCTCCGTGTTCATCGCCACGGCCGCCATGAGGACCCCTTCGGGGAGGCGCTCCTCCAGAGAAGCCGGGCCCGTAACGAGGCGCTCCAGTTTATTGAGCTGCTTGACCGTATCATGAGGGTAGGATGCCGCCAGCTTGCCACCGGCCGAACCGGTCGGGAAATCAATATCATCATAGAAAACGATTTTCATCCCCAGGCGCCGTGCCGTTTCCAGCATCTCTCCGTAGCGCTCGAAGTATTCCTCCGATAGATAGGTCGGAGTTGTGCGGGTGACCGGCAGGAGACAGAAGCCGCCAAAACCGCTCTCTTCAACGGCGCGGGTCATCTGCTCTTCGATGAGCTCCGGCGTCAGATGCCCGTTGAGATGCCAGAGCGGCATGGGGCGGTATTCCCTTGGCGGGTGGGAGAAGTTCTCCCTGAGTCCGGTTTCAGCCGGGAGGGGACTCTGGCTCAGAAGTAAGGCGGCCAGAGCGCTCACGGCCAGAAGGCCTGTTTTTGCTGTCATGAATCTTTTTAACATTTCGTTTTTCCTGTGGTCTGTTCTTACTTACGCGGAGCGGGGAATTTACCCGGCATCCACATATCTTGCTGGGTTACTCCGCATTTTTCAATAATTTCCGGAGCTCAGCCCAGGGGGGCATTATTGGTTCTCAGCGTGAGTTTGAGCCTGGCCGTCCTGGCTTTTTGAATGAAGCGCAGGCTCGCGGCAGAGGAGCTCATCAATCACGGCGCCCACCTCAGCCGGGGGCATCTTCTCGATCAGATAACGATGGTTGCCTTTTTCAAACGGTATCCATTCGCTCTCGCCATAACCGTGGGTCGCGCACATGAGGCACTTGCCCGGCTCGGAGAGCTTCCAGTAAGGCTCGGCGCCTCTGACCGCATAGAGGACGGTGGTCAAATCCCAGCTTTCGCGGTTGATATTCTCTTTCTTGTCCCAGTACCACTCATAGCCCATCCGGATGGGATTGGTTTCGGGTTTGGATTTGAGGGCGTTGGCGGTGAAGATGCGGGCTCCGATCTCGAAGCCGCTGAAGACGATCGGCGTGGGCCAGTCGTTGATTGCCCGCACGGAGGCGCCGGTATCCATCATCACGTTATACTCGCGGCCTCTATTGGGGAAGATCGCCCCCATACAGACCCAGCGGGAGACCTTTTGGGCCACCAGCTCTTCGCCATTGAGCGGGCTGGCGGCATCCGCGGTGGAGTTGAGCAGGTTCTTGAGGTTGGTGAGGAAGCCGACCGAAACGATCTGCACGCTTTTATCGGGCTGGGCGGCCAGTATCTTGCGGTAGAGCGCCACGGCGTCTTCGGCATCGCTGCTCTTTTTGAGGCGGTGGGGGAAGGTCTCCGCCATTTTTTGCGCATAGTTGGAGGGGATTTTCTGCCCATTATCCTGCGGGTAGCCGCGTTGGAATCCCTTCACATTGCCAATCGGGATATTGGGCCGGCCATAGAAGGTATTGATTACGTCAATGCATGGACCGCTATATTCATGCGGTGCGGAGACCATGCAGGCCAGAATTTCGGCTTCGCCCGCATCGGCCAGCGCATGAAGCAGAGCCAGCGCGCCGACGTCGTCCACATCCTCGGCCATATCGGTATCGAAAATGATCTTGGCCGGTTGAGCCGGGGTTGAGGCGCTGCAGCTCCAGAGTAGTAACGCGGCCAGACAAAAAGCCGCGGACAGTTTGCTATAAAATTTATGGATGTTCATCGGGATTCCACTTTCTCATTATTTATCCCCTTGAAAGCGACGATCGCCAGCCAGAGGTCCTCGTAATTAGACCCTTGCAGCTCCCTCGTGTCAAGCGGCTAAAGGGGAGCCGTGCAACAAGTCTTTTAAATAAACGCTATTCCTGATAGCCTCTGGGGCTGTTTTCCGCTCCGGAGAACTTCGCAAGATATGGAATGGATTTATCTCGTTATCGCCGGATTATTTGAAATCGCCTGGCCGGTCGGCCTCAAAATCGCCCATACCCATAAATTTTGGGGGACCGCTACGGCAGCGATCACCATGATTATCAGCGGCTTCTTCCTCTACCTGGCCCAGAAAACAATCCCCATCGGCACCGCCTATGCAGTCTGGACCGGTATCGGGGCTGCCGGCGCCATGGTGGTCGGCGTTATCTTCTGGAGCGACCCGCTCACCCTCTGGCGAATCCTGGGGGTGATGCTCATCATTGGGGGAGTATTGATGCTCAAAATGGCCACCTGAGCGGAGGCGATACCGGCGGTCGTTTTCACATTTTACTTATTGGGAAACAGGGAGTTGTCTCGTTTTAGAATGGATTTTTCCAAAAAAATCAGTTGCTAAATTTCATTTTCTGTATTACATTCTATACGATTTTTATGTAAAAACTTTTTATTCAACCAGGAAAACCGCAAGAATACTTATGAAAAACAGAATTCCAGAGCGTTCCCCGAGCGTTCTCAAGTTCACTTTTTGGGCTCTCTTTTTGGTCCTCATCGTCTCACTGTTTTTGCTCGGCACCGCTCGAGCCCGTGCGGCAGTGGGGGATATCTTCTATGAAGGCAGCCTGCAGTGCAGGGTTTTGAGTGAAGACTTGAAATTTCGAGTCGGGACCGTTTCAGTGAAGCAGCATCCCAAAATGATACTCGGGGGGAGCCTCGATATCGTACCAACGGTTCAAAATGGCTCCATCCTTTATCAGGTCACTCAAATTGAAGACAAGGGATTCAGCGGCAAATCCAGCCTCCAGCGGCTCATTCTGCCGGCCACTATACAGTGGGTTGGCGAGGAGGCGTTCAAAGGCAACCCCCTGGAATCGGTCTACTTCAAGGGAAATGCTCCAAAGGTGGGGGCAGAGGCCTTCAATAAATCGGCGCTCCTCTACTATAATCCCGAGACTTCCGGCTGGACAACCCCCACATGGAACGGATACGCAACGTCGATCTGGTATCCGGACCCGTGGATATTGGAGCATCCGGAAGATCAATCTACGCATGTCGGCTACGTAGTCTCTTTTTCCGTAAAGATTTATACAGCGGGCACCGCAACCTTTCAATGGTACAGGGACGGGGAAGCGCTTAAGGGGGAGACCGGTCAGAGCCTGATCATTTTCAACGTCAAAATGAGCGATGCGGGGAGTTACTCCGTAAAGGTGTGCAATGGAAGCGAGTGTGTCATCAGTAAGAGCGCCTTTTTGAGAGTGACGAAACAGGTCCCCGAACTGGTCTGGAAGGCCCCCAGCCCGATTACCTACGGCACTCCGCTGAGTGAGGAGCAGTTGAACGCCACCTCCAAGCAGCCGGGGGAGTTTGAGTATTATCCCCCTGCCGGAACGCTCCTGCCGTCGGGGACGCATAAACTGACCGTGATTTTCCTCCCCTCCGATGATGAGAACTATGAGAGCGCTACGGCCACCGTCTCCATTGTCGTCAATAAGGCGGTGCCTGTTCTGGAGTGGGCGGTCCCGGCTCCGATTACCTACGGCGTTCCTCTGGGTGGAGGGCAGCTCAATGCCACTGCCGCAGTGGCGGGGTTCTTTGCCTATGATCCAGCGGCGGGAGAGCTGCTCAATGCCGGAACTCACACATTGACGACGTTTTTCAAACCGGAGGATGACGACAACTATGAGCCGGCACTCATCACGACGCAGTTGACAGTGGAGAAGGCGGCGCCGCAGGTGAAACTCTCACCGCCCGAAGCGATTATCTACGGGACGGCACTGAGCGCGGAAATAGTGAACGCCTGGGCGGAGCTCCCCGGCAGCTTTGTCTACATTCCGGCCCTGGGGACGACCTTGAACGCCGGGCTGCATACCCTGAGCGTCTTCTTCACCCCCGATGCCGGCGATAACTACCTGAACGCAAGTGCTTCGGCGGACCTGCTGGTCAAGAAAGCGACACCGGTGATCCGCTGGCCGCTGCCCGATCCGATTCCCTATGGCGCTCCGCTTGGCGCCGGCCAGCTCAACGCCACTGCGGAAATCCCGGGGAGCTTTGAGTATGACCCGCCTGCAGGCACGGAATTGGAGCCGGGGGTGCAGTTGCTCAGTGTCACCTTCATACCGGCTGAACCGTACAATTACAATTACACAACAGCGACCGCCGACGTAAAACTGATTGTGGAGGGAATGCTTGAAGAGCCGCAGTTGAGCTACCAGTTCAATGCAGGCAAGCTGCTTCTGCTCTACAAAGGCGGCCTGCTTCAGGAGAACCTGGACCTCATCCATTGGAGCGTGGTGGATGATAGCGGCTCTTATGAAGTGCTGATAAACTCCGCCGTGAAGCGGTTTTACCGCGTCGCCCGATAGACAGAACCGCTAAAAATCTCTGAAGTGGCAAACTTGAAGGTATATGACCTGAAAGTAATCTGCAAAAAAAGATTGTAGGAAAGTTTTTTTCTGTTACTTTCAAGGAAGGTTTCTTGGAAAAAATTAGTTGTGAATGTCGCTCTCACCAGCAGGTATGGCCCGGGGATAGATAATATCCTTTCCATGACGATTTATGGAGTAGCGGGACGATGAACTATTATTACCAAAGTCTGGATGACTTTATTAATAAAGATGAAACTAAGAGCGCTGAAATTGAATATGTAAGGGAGCATGTAAAAGAGGAAGGCATCCAGCATTATGAATAAAATAAGTAGATTTTTTAACAAAAAAATATTAACAATATTAATATTTATTCTTGTTATAATTGGAGTTTCTGCTATTCTGCGTCACCAGAAAGCTAAAAAAGAAATGGCTCTATCCATGTTATATGAAGAAAAAAAATCTGACACTTGTTACAGTGTCGTGTATG